>SXXZ01000354.1 GCA_005789375.1 Verrucomicrobiales bacterium
ACCATCACCTGGGCCGGCGCTGCCGGCGTCAAGCTCCAGAGCTCGGCCACCCTCGGTGGCGTCTGGGCCGACGTGACGGGTTCGGACGGTGCTAGCACCGCGACCATCCCGGCGGGCAATGCCGCGGCGTTCTTCCGCCTCGTCAAGTAATGGGCTGAGGCTTCGGCCTCACTCAAACAGGGGGCCGGTCGCAAGACCGGCCCCTTTTTTCCTTTCCATGGGTTTCCTCGGCGGCATTCCAGCGGTAGCTTGAGACTTATGCCGAAGGAGTTCATCCGTGTCGTCGGGGCACGGCAGCACAACCTCAAGAATCTCTCGCTCGAGATCCCACGGGATCGTCTGGTGGTCATTACCGGGCCCAGCGGTTCTGGGAAGTCGTCGTTGGCCTTCGACACGCTGTTTGCGGAAGGGCAACGCAAGTACGTGGAGAGCCTCTCGGCCTACGCACGCCAGTTTCTCGACCAGATGCAAAAGCCCGAGGTCGACCACATCGAAGGGTTGTCTCCGGCCATCGCCATCGAGCAGCGAACCAGCGGAACCAATCCGCGCTCGACCATCGCGACAACCACGGAGATTTACGACTACTTGCGGCTTCTCTACGCGCACTTGGGTCAGCCCCATGATCCGGAGACCGGCACGCCCATGGCCTGCCAGTCGGCCACCGAGATCGTCGACCGCATTGCGCTCCTGCCTTCGAAAACGCGACTCATGGTGCTGGCTCCGGTGGTCGAAGGTCAGCGGGGAGAATTTCGCGACGTGCTGGAGCGCCTGCAGCGCGAGGGGTTTGTCCGGGTTCGCGTCGACGGCCAAATTCAGGAACTGAACCCGAAGGAACCCATCCGCCTGGATGCCAAGGCCACCCACACGGTCGAGGTGGTGGTGGATCGCATTGTCATGGCCGAGGGGGTTCGGGTGCGCTTGGCCGATTCGGTGGAGACGGCGCTGCGCTGGGGGGAAGGGCGACTCAAGGTGCTGCATCAGGCCCCGGACCGGCCGACGGATCCGTGGATCGAAACCCTGCATTCTACGCGGATGTATTCCCCGGCCACCGGTCGTTCGTTCGACACGCCCACACCGCAGCACTTCTCCTTCAATTCACCCAAAGGCGCCTGTCCGGTTTGCCATGGGTTGGGGCAGAAGATGGTTTTTGATCCGTCGCTCATCGTCCCCGACGAAACCAAGACGCTGGAAGACGGAGCCGTGCAGCCTTACCGCCGCATGGGGGGTAAGAAGATGGTGAGCTACTACAAGGGGCTCATCAAAGGCGTCGCCAAGCACTGTGAGGCTCCCTTGGACCAGCCCTGGAAGGAATTGTCGGAGAAGGCCCGGCGGACATTAATGCATGGCTCCGGGACCGATGAGGTGGAGTTTTGGTTCATGTCGGGAGGTGCGCCTAAGAAGACGAGCAAGCCTTTCGAAGGAGTTCTACCCAACTTGGAACGGCTTTATGCCGACAGCGAGAGCGAGTTCACCCGCAATCGACTGAAGGCCTACATGACGCTGCATCCCTGCGATGCCTGTCGGGGGCGGCGGCTCCGCCCGGAGATGCTGGCGGTGACGCTGGGAACTGAGACGCTCGCGGGTTCGTTGGTGCCTGGCCGAAGCATCGCCGATTTCTGCGGACTCTCGATTGCCGAGGCCCACAGCGTTCTCGCCGGACTGTCTATGAGCGATCTTCAGCGGCGCATCGCCGGAGAGGTGATCTTAGATATTCGCAAGCGGCTTGGATTTTTGGTCGAGGTGGGTTTGGGATATCTCACCCTCGACCGCGAGAGTGGCTCACTGAGCGGTGGCGAAGCCCAGCGCATTCGCTTGGCGACCCAGATTGGCGCCGGACTGGTGGGGGTGCTCTACATCCTGGATGAGCCCAGCATCGGGCTTCATCAGCGCGACAACGACCGGTTGTTAGAGACGGTTCGTCGCCTGCGGGATGCCGGCAATTCGGTCATCGTGGTGGAGCATGACGAAGACACCATCCGGGCCGCCGACTATGTCTTGGACATGGGGCCCGGAGCCGGAATCCATGGTGGCGAATTGGTGGCCCACGGAACTCCGGCTGAGATCATGGCCCATCCTCGTTCCAGCACCGGGCGTTACCTTTCCGGAGATTTGTGTATTCCGGTGCCGCGCCACCGGGTCGAACCGCGCGAAGACAAGGGATGGATCGAGATACTTGGAGCCACCGAGAATAATTTGCGCAATGTCGATGCCCGCATCCCGCTGGGAACGATGACGTGCGTGACCGGCGTCAGCGGCAGTGGCAAGTCCACGCTCATCGACGATATTCTGCGGCGCACCCTTTTCCGCCAGTGGTATGGATCGAAAGAGCGTCCTGGGGCCCATCGCGAGATTCGCAATTTGGAGCTCCTCGAGAAGTGCATCGTCATCGATCAGGCGGCCATCGGTCGCACTCCGCGATCCAACCCGGCCACTTACACCGGGATGTTCAACGAGATCCGGGATCTCTTCGCCTCGGTCGCCACGGCCCGGGTCCGCGGCTACAACGCCGGTCGCTTCAGCTTCAATGTCAAAGGCGGGCGCTGCGAGAAGTGCGAGGGAGATGGTCTTCTCAAAATTGAGATGCACTTTCTGCCGCCAGTTTATGTCACCTGCGAGGCCTGCGGCGGAAAGCGTTACAACCGCGAGACGTTGGAGATCACCTACAAAGGCCTGAACATTGCTGATATCCTTCAACTCACGGTCGATGAGGCGGTGAGCTTCTTCCGGGCTGTGCCCAAGCTCCATGCGCCGAGTCTGACCCTAGCCGAAGTGGGTTTAGGTTATCTCCGGCTGGGGCAGTCGGCCACGACGCTCTCCGGAGGCGAGGCTCAGCGACTGAAACTTGCGGCCGAATTGTCCCGACGTCAGACCGGCCGCGTTTTGTACCTTCTCGATGAACCGACCACTGGGTTGCATTTTCAGGACATCGCTAAATTGCTGGAGGTGCTCTTCAAGTTGCGCGATGGCGGTAACACGCTGGTGGTGATTGAACACAATCTCGATGTGATCAAGACGGCCGATTGGGTCATCGACTTGGGTCCGGAAGGCGGCTCTGGCGGCGGTCAGATCATCGCCCAGGGGACGCCCGAAACCGTGGCCGCCACGCCCGGTAGCCACACGGGCCGATACCTGACTCGAGTGCTTCGTCAGAAACCCTCGCCGCCCTCCCCATCGAACCGAGGTTGACGTCGCACAGAGTCCGCCCACGTTGTCACCATGCTGCGCCTCGAGGATCTTGCTGAACTGGCTTCCCGCCACGCCGATGCCCTGCCGTCCCGTGTGGCTGCCTTCGACCTCGGAGGGCGTCGCTTCGACGGCAACGTTCGCAGCGAATTAATGGGGGTGATCAACTTGTCGGCCGATTCATGGTATCGCGAGAGTGTGGTGCTGACGGCGGAGGCGGCCATTCGGCGCGGGCGAGTGCTGGCGGCCCAAGGCGCGGCGATTTTGGACATCGGGGCCGAGTCCACGCTGGCGCATGCAGCCCGGGTCGATGACGCCGCTCAGACCTCGCAGTTGTTGCCGGTGGTTCGCGGGTTGGCCAGCGAGGGCTGCATCGTATCCGTCGAAACCTACCATCCCTCGGTGACCCTAGCCTGCCTGGAAGCGGGCGCACGAGTGCTCAACCTGACTGGCAACGACCGCAGTGATGAGTTGTTCCGCATGGTGGCCGATCACGACGCGGCGGTGGTCCTTTGCTATGTCAAAGGTTCCAATGTTCGGGAAGTCGGCGACTTTGATTTGGCGGGAGATCCCACGGCGCGCCTGTACGAGCATTTTGCCCGGCAAACTGAAGCAGCCGTGAAGAACGGTGTGAGCCGACTGTGGATCGATCCGGGTCTTGGGTTTTATTACAAGAATCTCGGGGACTCGAAGACGCGGATCCGGCACCAGATGCAAGTGTTCCTCAACACCTTCCGGCTCAGGGCGTTGGGTTTCCCCACCTGTCATGCCTTGCCTCATGCCTTCGAATGCTTCGAAGACGAGGTGCGTTCGGCCGAGCCCTTCTTCGCCGTGATGGCCGCCCTCGGAAAGACGGACTTACTCCGGACCCACGAGGTTCCCAAAACTCGTGCCGTGCTGGAGACCCTTGGGGTCTGGTGAGGCTGAGTTTGCAGCAGGAACCCGGGATGTAGCCCGTACAGATTCCTAGGCAGGGACTCCTGGATGTCGCCCGATGACCTCCGAGGTAGGGACCGATCTCCGAGCGGTCCGGCTCTGCAGCGTACCGTGTCTGCGGGCGTTTCATGTCCGCAGGTGTTGCGTGTCTGCGGGCGTTCCATGTCCCCTTACGTTGGCGCTTTCGGAGAAATCGCCCCACCTAGGAGGTGTCCAGGTAAGGCAGAGTTTGCAGCAGGAACCCGGGATGTAGCCCGATGAGTTTACTAGGTAGGAACCCAGAGTGTCGCCCGATGACCTTCGAGGTAGGGACCGATCTCCGAGCTGTCCGGCTCTGCAGCGTACCATGTCTGCGGCGTACCGTGTCTGCGGGCGTTTCATGTCTGCAGGTGTTGCGTGTCCGCAGGCGTTCCATGTCCCCTTACGTTGGCGCTTTCGGAGAAATCGCCCCATTTCGAGAGCTGCCCCGGGGAATACTCAGCCAAGAGGAGTTCTGCTGGATGAGTCCTGCTGGCTGCGTCGTCTTTCGATGAGGGTTCGGTGACGATCGCCGCTCTCCGCTCGCAGCCGTTGCCTCGGCTTGCGGTTCCGGTTCAGTCTGTTGCGCATTGGACTCGTCCTTAACCATCCGCCCCATCGGTTTTCTGCGATCCGGAAAGGGGGTGCGATTTAAGACGCTGCATCAGCCAGATGAAGCTGCAGCGGAGACGAACGTGCTGGAATTAACCCCGGCTCCAGGCATTCGCGAGGCGCTTCGGGATCTGGAGGGAATGGAGCGGGTTTGGCTTCTCTGGTGGTTTCACCGGGCGGAATCCTGGCGACCGTTGGTGTTGCCGCCCCGGGGGCCGTCGCAGCGGCGCGGTGTGTTTTCCACCCGTTCGCCGCATCGACCCAATCCCATCGGAATGACCCCGGCCCGCCTTTTGGGCATCGAAGGCCTGCGGTTGTTGCTGGGGCCCTGCGACTTGCTGGAGGGGACCCCGATTCTGGACATCAAGCCCTACGTTCCGGCCTACGATGCGTTTCCTGAGTCGGCCGCCGGATGGATCGACACCGTGGAGGCCTTGCACGCCGAGCCTCCAGCCTATGCGGTCTCTTGGAGTCTACAGGCACTCGAGCAGGCGGAGTGGCTCAAGGCGGCGTGGTCGGTGGACTTTCAGCAGCGCTTGGTGGAGATCTTGGGGCGTGATCCCCGGCCGCATCGCACCCGACGCATCCGGCGCCTCTCGGGAGGCGACTTTGTGATCGGTTGTGGTACTTGGCGGGCGGAGTTTCAGGTGCAGGGTTTCCAAATCGAAATCCAAGCCTTGAAGCCTTCGTTCCCGGTTCGGTTTCTTCTGGAGTCTTGGCGCGAGGGAATCCCCGACCGTGACGCCCAGTTGGCCTTCATGCAGCGATGGCCTTGTCCAGAACTGGAGCTCCGCGAAGGAGAATCCCCGAATCACTCCCGACCGCTCTGACGAGACCTCGGGGTCATTCCGCTGCGAGACTCCCCCATGCCTGAGGACAGGCCTCGAGGACGGCCTCGTTACGGGGTTCGCTCATTCGGTTGTTTTTTTCTTTGTGTGTGCGCTTGGTTTTCGCCAGAAACAACGTTCTTTGATCCGGCCATGGCCCTGATTGTGCAAAAATTCGGCGGAACTTCCGTCGGCAATACGGAGCGTATCCAGAATGTCGCTCGACGCGTCGCCCAATATCGGGTGAAGGGCGACCAGGTGGTTGTCGTGGTTTCCGCCATGAGCGGGGTCACTGACAAGCTTATCGGTTTGGCTAAGGAGATCACACCGCTGCCCGACGAGCGTGAGATGGACATGCTACTGGCCACGGGCGAGCAGCAGACCATCGCGCTGGTGGCCATCGCCCTCCAGGCCCAGGGACAGAAGGCTGTTTCGTTCACTGGAGCTCAGGCGGGCATCGTGACCGACGGCACTCATACCAAAGCCCGTATCCAGAACATCACGCCCGACGAGGTGCACAAGGCTCTTGACGAAGGCAATGTGGTGATCGTGGCCGGTTTCCAGGGTCGCACCCGCGACGGCGACATCACCACTCTGGGTCGTGGTGGTTCTGATTTGTCGGCCATCGCCTTGGCCGCTGCGCTGAAGGCCGACCTCTGCCAGATTTACACAGATGTCGATGGCGTCTACACGGCCGATCCGCGTCTGGTCCCAGCGGCCCGAAAGATTTCTGAGATCTCCTACGACGAGATGCTCGAGATGGCGGGCGCTGGATCCAAGGTGATGCAGCTGCGCTCAGTCGAGTTCGCCAAGAAGTTCAACGTCGTCTTCGAAGTCCGTTCCAGTCTCAACGACAATCCCGGTACCATCGTGAAAGAAGAAACCTCCAGCATGGAGGACGTCGTCGTCCGCGGCGTCTCGCTCGACAAGAACCAGGCCAAGGTCACCGTGTGGAGCTTGCCCGACCAGCCCGGCCGAGCCGCCCGCATTTTCAACGCCTTGTCCGAGGCCACCATTAACGTGGACATGATCGTCCAGAATGCGAGTCATGCGGGGGGTAATCCGGCCACCGACCTGACCTTCACTGTGGACAAGCCCGACCTCAACAAGGCAAGCAAGGTTCTGGAGAGTCTCCGGACGGAGTTGGGCTTCCGGGAGGTGTCCACCGATGAGAGCATTGGCAAGGTTTCTATCGTCGGCGTGGGCATGCGCAGCCACAGCGGCGTGGCGGCGCGGATGTTCACGGTGTTGGCGGCTGAAAACGTCAACATCGGCCTCATTTCTACGAGCGAGATCAAGATCAGCGTCGTGATCGACTTGGCCAGTGGCGAGAAGGCTATGCGCGCCTTGCACAAGGCCTTCCTCGAGTAGGTCGGTCGGCCCCGGTGGGTCATGGTAGGTCCTTGATAGAATTTCCGGGGCAGAATTCCTCGCTTGCCGCCGAGCGGTGGACTGCGTACCGAAAGGGAATGTCATCGTCTCTTCGTGTTCGCTCCGCAGCGTTCACCCTCATCGAGTTGCTGGTGGTGATTG
>SXXZ01000355.1 GCA_005789375.1 Verrucomicrobiales bacterium
CCATTCTGCTGAACTCACCGAACTGGCCGCTGGACTCAACCGACTCGCCCGAAACCTCTGGTGGAGTTGGGATCAACAAGCTCAGGAGGTGTTTTACGACCTCTCACCGCGAGGCTGGCAGAACCTCTACCACAACGCTGTGGCTATTCTCAGAGAGGTCTCCGCCTACGAATTGCGAGTGCGGCTTCAGGAGCCCGGATTTGCTGATCGAGTCCGGTCGGTGTTGCGCCGATTCGACGCTTATTTGACCGACCCGGCCACTTGGGGTGCCCTGAATGCTCCAGCGCTGGTTGCCAACCCCGTGGCCTATTTTTCGGCGGAATTCGCCTTCCACGAAACCTTGCCCATCGCGGCCGGGGGACTGGGCGTTTTGGCGGGTGATCACGCCAAATCTGCCAGCGACCTCGGACTGGGTTTCGTGGGTATCTCACTGTTCTACCGGGAAGGATACTTCCAGCAGACGGTCAACCATGAGAACTGGCAGACGGAATTCTACACGCACCTGAACCCGGCCAACCTGCCTCTGGAACCGGTCTTGGATGCCAAGGGCGAACCGGTGGTCTGCTCGGTCAAGATTGCGGCCAGCACCGTTCGTTTCCACGCGTGGCGCGTAAATATTGGGCGAATCCCGGTGTACCTGCTGGACACCAATCGACCGGAGAACGAGCCGATGTACCGCGACCTGACACTCCGGGTCTATGGCGGCGACAGCACCACGCGCATCATGCAGGAAATCCTCCTGGGCGTGGGTGGCGTGCGGTTGTTGCGGACGCTGGGTGTCCAACCGTCCACCTTCCACATGAATGAGGGCCATGCCGCCTTCCTGACGCTCGAGCTCATGCGCGAGAAGATCGCCGCTGGCACGGGCTTCACCGAGGCGGGCACTGAAACCCGAAAGCAATGCCTCTTCACCACACACACACCGGTAGAAGCAGGCCATGATCGGTTCAGCAGCGATCTCATGGGCTACGCGGGGCACCCCTTCACCTCAGACCTGCACATTAATCATCAGGCGTTGATGAATCTTGGCCGCGTGGTCGCTGACAACGAGGCCGAGCCGTTCTGCATGACTGTTCTGGCCTTGAAGTATTCTCGGGCTGCCAACGGTGTGAGCGAACTTCATGGCGCTGTGAGCCGAGAAATGTGGATGGAACTCTACGGAGCCAAGCATCCGGACGAGGTGCCCATTGGTCATGTCACCAACGGCATCCATCTGGTCGGCTGGATGAAGGGAACGGTTCGCAAGGTCTGGCAGAAGAAATTCCACGAACTCTATCCCGCCAAGTCCGAGGTGGACTGGTTCGCCGATGCCAACTCCCCGGAGTTCTGGAAGCGCTTGTCCGATCCTAAGGTGGTCTCCGACGAGGAAATCTGGGCCATCCGGTATCGCCTCCGTCGCGAGTTGATCGAGTTTGCCCGACGCCGGCTGTTGCTGCAGGGCGGCACCTTCCATCAAGGCGACTTCATCACCTTTGATTCATTCCTCAACCCCGATGCGCTGACCATCGGATTTGCTCGGCGCTTTGCCACTTACAAGCGGGCTCCGCTCATCTTCGATCAATTCGAAGCGGTGGTGAAGATGGTCAAGGACTCCGGCCATCCCATCCAGTTCGTCTTTGCCGGCAAGGCTCATCCGCGAGACGACCACGGCAAGGCCTTCATCCAGAAGGTGATTCACCTTTCGAAGTTCAGTGAACTCAAGGGACATCTGGTGTTCATCGAGAACTACGACATTCACGTGGCTCGTCAGATGGTTTCCGGCTGCGATGTGTGGCTCAACAACCCCCGCCGTCCGTTAGAGGCCAGCGGTACCAGCGGCATGAAGACCACGGCCCATGGATGCCTCAACATGAGCATCATGGATGGCTGGTGGCGTGAGGGTTATAATGGTTCCAACGGTTTTGCCATCGGACCGGATTCCCATCCAGAGGACGTGCAGGAGCAAGACCGGGTGGACAGCGAGAATCTCTACAACGTCCTGACCCGCGAGGTGATCCCCAGCTATTTCAATCGGGACGCCGACGGAATTCCCCGTAAGTGGATCGCCAAGATTCGTGAGTCATGGTCCACCCTAGCCGCCGAGTACAGCACTTGGCGCATGGTCCAAGAGTACACCAAGAAGTACTACCTGACTCGCTGAAGATCGTTCAGACCCGATCTAAGACGGCGTTCTGCAATCGGGTGAAAAAATCGACTAGCAATCCCATCATCCCTGTTCACGTTTATTGCTAATGAAGCACTGGGTGATTGTGATGGTGGGATTGGCTCTGTCTCTCAATGGAGTTCAAGCGGCTGAGTCGGTAGCGACTCCTCCGGCTCAGGGCAGCAAGGCCGCCAAACCGACGGGCCGCTTGCTGCCGAACGACGCGGACAAGGCTTGGGTCCTCTTGGAGGCCGAGGGAAAGCCTCCGACGGCACCGGCTGAGTGGAAGGGGCGGCAGCCCACCTCCGACGAGGTGAAGGTGTTCCGTCAGCAGAAGGCTATCGGTTCTGGCAATGCTGCGGACATGGCCCGCGAGTTTTACGAACGTTTCAAAGATCACCCCAAAGCGACTGAGGCCCGGCGCTTGTATCGAGAATTGCTGGAGGCCTCCGTCAGTCTCGGCAACGAAGGTAAGGCGGCCGAACTGCAGGCTCTTGGCCCCGACCCGGTGAAGGTTCAGGAGGAGGCGGCCGCGGCTGCAGTGGGAGTGAAGCTGCAGGAAGCGGTGGCTGAGGCACGCAAACTCCAATCCAAAGGGATGGACGCCGTACTCGATGAGTTCGAGAAGCGCCTTTTAGTGCTCGAAAAAGAATTCCCCGGACGCGGAGAGGTTTACGCGGCCTACCTCGAAATCGCCCAACTCCGCGGCGGCGAAAAATCGAAGGAGTTGCTCGCCAAGATTCTCAAGTCCGACAAGGTGCCCGCTCAGGTTCGTGCCATGGCTGAAGGAATGCAGAAGACTCAGGAGCGCATCGGAAAACCCCTGAACATTGCCTTCACCGCAACGGATGGTCGCAAGGTAGATCTTACCCAGATGAAGGGTAAAGTGGTGCTCATCGACTTTTGGGCCACTTGGTGTGGGCCGTGCGTCGCTGAGGTGCCCAATGTGGTTGCCGCCTACGAGCGGCTTCACCCGAAGGGCTTCGAGATCGTGGGCATTAGCTTCGACGAAGAGGTCGACGCGCTGAAGGCCTTCACTGCCAAGCACAAGATGAGCTGGGCCCAGTACTTCGACGGTGAGGGTTGGAAGAACAAGTTTGGCGCTGAATTTGGTATCCGCGGCATCCCCGCCATGTGGTTGGTGGACAAAAAGGGGAACCTTCGGGACCTAGAGGCCCGCACGGATCTGGCAGCCAAGGTGGAAAAACTGCTCACCGAACAGTAAGTCTTTTATGAATGATGTGATCCATCCCCGGAGTGCCCGGGAAACGATGTCCGGCTGGCTGTATCTGCCCCGTTTCGTAGACAAGATTCGTCTCTCCTTGGCGGGTCAACTCCACTCCGACTATCAGCAGAATTTCGCGACGCGGGGATTCGATGCTCAATGGCTGAAGGCAGCTGGGCTCGAGTCCGACGCCTTCATCGAGGTGGTGCGCCACGCGATCACCGATGGCCAGGTAGCGGATTGGGTCCGAAGCCATGTTCACAAACCGGCCGAGCAGGCGGCCTTCAATCACTGGCTTCTGCACTACGGTTCTGAGGAGGACCCGGAACTCCGCGCGAGGCTCGCCTTGCGCAAAGAGCAATCCGGACTGGCCCATCGCACCGATATCACGACTTTCGTCGACTACATCGACGCCGACGAAGGCCGCTCACCCTTGGTGTGAGCCTTCTTTACGGGCATTGAGACGGGTAGAACTTAGTCAACGAGAACTTAGTCAACGAATAGGGCTAAGCGAATCATTAGCTCACGCTGAGTTCTCGGCGGATGCCAAATTTGTCCACCCGCTTGCGCAATGTGGCTCGGGTGATCCCCAAGAGCTTGGCGGCCTGGACTTGGTTGCCCTGGGTTTCTTTGAGCGCCTCAATAACCAACTCACGCTCTACCGCCGGAAGCACCTTGATCCCGCCTTGGAGTCGTGCCCAGCGAAAGAGTTGGAGCACCAAGGGACGGATGTCACCCGTGATGGCCGGATCGACGGTA
>SXXZ01000356.1 GCA_005789375.1 Verrucomicrobiales bacterium
AGGCTCCATCCAAGGGACAGGCTCCTTCCTTCCAAGGGACAGGCTCCTTCCAAGGGACAGGCTCCTTCCAAGGGACAGGCTCCTTCCAAGGGACAGGCTCCTTCCAAGGGACAGGCTCCTTCCAAGGGACAGGCTCCTTGGAGTCGGATCGGTTGCCAACGGGTTCGAGAAGCCGGACGATATGCCCATGTCGCAGACGGTTCGCTTGACAGGCCTAGTGGTGTATCCGGTGAAATCCGCGCGGGGCATCGCCCTGACACAATCCCTAGTAACGCCGCACGGGTTGGCCCACGACCGGGAGTGGATGGTGGCCGATGAGGCTGGCCGCTTTGTCACCCAACGGCAGACGCCCCGCATGGCCCTGATCGAAACGGCTCTGACCGCCGACTCGCTAGAACTCCGGGCCCCCGGGATGGAACCACTCACGGTCCCCCGGTTCCGGGCTCCAGGCAGCCCGTTCGAGCCCACAATCCCAGTGACCGTCTGGCGGCACGCCACCGAGGCTCTCGACGAGGGGGACCGCGCTGCGGCCTGGTTGAGCGAGTTTCTGGAATTGCGCGCGCGACTCGTCCGATGGGATCCCACGCGTCGACGCCTCAGTTCCAAGGAATGGACCGGGTCCCGGGAGGCCGAGAACTACTTCAGCGACGGCTACCCGTTCCTGGTGGCCTCCGAGGAATCCCTGACCGACCTCAACCAACGCATCGGGGGTGGCTCAAACCTCCCGATGGACCGGTTCCGGCCGAACTTGGTCATCGCCGGCGGCGGCGTGGGCTCCGAAGACCAGGGCACTACCCTTCGCTCCGAAGTCGTCGAATTCGCCCGGGTGAAACCCTGCATCCGCTGTGTGATGACCACGACCGACCAGCAGACTACCCGGCGCGGCCCGGAGCCCTTGAGAACCCTGGCCCGCTATCGCATGGACCCTCGATTCGATTCCCCGCTCTTCGGCCACAACCTGATCCTCATCCGCGGAGCGGGGGCCACCCTGCGCGTTGGCGATTCCTTCGAGACCTTCTGATCGTCCAACAGCCTTTTCGGATGCTGGTTGATAAGTCGCACTCAGCTCCGCTCTGAGCTTGCGGCCGCGGTCCGTTGCCGGACCCTCACGGGATTCCATGCACCGGTTTCAAAAACTTTTGTTCCTGAGCCTCATCTGGGCTTGGACTACCCGCGGTACGCTGTCGGCGCAAATCTCCCTCAAACCCGACGACACCCTGATTTTTCACGGCAATTCGCTGGTTGAACGCCTTTTGGAACAGGGTGAGTTGCAGGCTTGGATCCACCTGGCCGACACGAACTGTCCGCTGCATTTCCGCAGCTTCGCTTGGACGGGAGACGAAGTGGGCCACCGGCTGCGGGCCGAAGGTTATGCCGACCACATGAAATCTCTGCTGGCGCTGTGGCCAGCCAAAGTCGTGGTGGTTGGCTTTGGAATGAATGAGTCCTTCGCAGGCGCCAAAGGGCTACCGGAATTCCGCTCTCAACTGGAGGTGCTGCTCGGACAACTGGAGCGGCTTCATCTGGGAGCCAGGCTTGTTGTCTTATCTCCCACCGCCGTGGAAGCGGGGCATCCCGGGCCGGACGCCTCCGCTCGCAATGCCGACCTTGCCGGATATGCCGAGGCGCTTCGTGAGGTGGCTGCCCAGCAAAAGGCAATTTACGTAAACCTGTTCGAGCCCAGCCAGTCGGCCTTTGCGAATGCCAAAGCGCCGCTGACCACCGACGGACTCCACCTGAACGACTCCGGAAACCGCCTCATCGCCCGGATCATCGCCGAGGCGATCGTGGGCGCACCAACGCTGGAGCGAGTCAAACCGGCCCGCCTGAAAGAGGTCGCCGCCGCGTCCTCACAATTGGCTCACTTCGTGGCTGAGGTGGTCCGCCCCAAGAACGGCATCCTCTACTATGGCCAGCGTAAGCGGGCCGAGGAACGCGAGGCCGAGATCCCGCTCTTCCTGAAGCGTATCGAGAAGGCCGACGCCTTGGTGCAGCAAATCACTACCCACCCAAGCGCCCGATTCGCCGACGCCCCATTCATCGCCCTGGCCCCGCCGCCCGTGCCGCCCTCCGGTGGATCCACCCACAGCGTGGGCGTCGTGAAATCGGCTGCCGAGATGCTGGCCGGATTCCAGGTCGCCCCAGGGTATACCGTAAATCTCTTCGCTTCGGAGGAGCAATTCCCGGCGCTGCGCGCCCCGGTGCAAATCGCCTTCGATGGCCGAGGCCGTCTCTGGGTAGTCACCATGCCCAGCTTCCCGCACACACTGCCGGGCCAACCCCAAGAAGATCAGCTCGTGGTGCTCGAAGACACCAACCGGGACGGCAAGGCCGACAAGCTCACCGTCTTCGCCTCCGGGTTCGATGCCCTCGACGGAGTCGCCTTTACGGCCGACGGGGTGTTGGTCTCGGAACAATCTCGCCACTGGCTGCTGCAAGACACCGATGGCGACGGCAGCGCCGACCGGAAGACCGAGCATCTCCGCGGACTCGATCTCACCGACTCGCATCACGGCGGCATGATGGCCACCGATCCCACCGGAGCCGTCTGGTTCAGCGACGGCGTGTTCCACCGATCCCAATTTGAGACCCCGCTCGGCCCGGTTCGTGGGGTTGATTCGACCACCTACCGAATGAATCCCCGCACCGGTCGCATCGAGCCGGAATGGCAAAGCATCACGCCAAACCCCTGGAAGGTAACCTTCGACCGCACCGGCAACGTCTTCCAAATGTACGGCGACGGACTGGTCCTCGACGGGCTGCCGCTGACCTGGACTCCCCTAGGCATTTACCATCCCTTCGCCCATGCCCAGACCGTGGGCTACGGCAAGGGCAGCGCCGCCGCCAGCATATCGAGCCCGAACTTTCCCGACGAATACCAGCAAGGCATGGCCTCCGCTGCCTGCATCGGGCCTTACGTGGTATCGCTCACCCGGTTCGACTTCAGCCAAGGCATGGTCCGCGGCAACGGACGCCTCGACTTGGTTTCATCGAAGAATGCGGCCTTCCGCCCCGTGGACGTTGAGTTCGGTATGGATGGGGCTCTCTATGTCTCAGACTTCGCCAGTGCCATCATCGGTCATGCCCAACACCCCATGCGCGACGTGCGCTGGAACCACGTGAAGGGCCGCATCTGGCGTATCCACAACACCTCCCGCCCGCTGGCTAACGAATGGCCAAAAATTGAGGGAGCCAAACTCCCCGCTCTGTTGGATCTCCTCACCCACCGCCAGGACCTTGTCCGCAAGCACGTCCGCCTCGAACTGCGCCGCCGCGGCCCCGCTGCCCTGAAGGCGCTGGACCGCTGGGCTGCTGCCCATGCCAACGACGGGCAGGCACTGCTCGAGGCGGTTTTCGTGGCCGAGAGTTTCGGTGAGGTCCGCCCGACTTGGCTGGACCAACTGCGCATGGCCCAATCGCACTCACACCGGGCCGCCGCCGTACGATTGACCCGCTACCAAGCCGACCGGCTCGTCGGAGTGGCCGACCTGCTGCACACCGCGGCGGCCGATCCGCACCCGCGAGTACAAATGGAAGTGGTGGACGCGGTGGCCCATCTGCGCCCGACCATGCCCGAGGTCGAGCGCTCTCTCGAAGGCCTTCCGGAGATCCATGCTGACGTTAAGCGCATGGTCGCCGACCTCCGCCATGGCACCCGACCGGCCCGCGGCCGCAGTGTGCCCGTTCTGGAGGTCGCCCCCGGCACTCGGCTGCGCCACTGGCAGTGGCTCGGTGCTCAGGGTAATTCAGAACCGCGCGCCTGGGACGCCGAGGCCACCGACACGACCCGAACTGGAGCCGGACTCTACCAGACCTTCCTCCGCAGCGAGGTCTCCCAACCGGCGACCCTGTCGGTCAAACACGGCTTCCTCGACATCACAGTCAACGGAGTACAACTGCTCTCGCACGATTCACAATGGAGCAGCGAACAGCAGGTCCAGCTTGAGCTGCAACCAGGCATCAACTGCATCGAGGTTTCATTCCGCAATCTCGGCCGGCGTCCTCCCGCCGTCTTCCTGTACGATCCGCTCGGAGCTCCCCTAGCCCGAGTCCACCTCGCTGACTCCGCCGCGGCCTTCGACCAACTCGCTCGAGCCTGGGAAGCGGCCGAACGTAGCTCCGGCCCCACGCTGCGGGTTCAGGCGGCAGCCGGCTTGCGATTCGTGCCCCGCGAACTGCGCGTGGCCGCCGGTTCCCCGGTACGGCTGGTCTTCGAAAACCCCGACCTTATGATACACAATCTGGTGCTGGTGGACGCAGGATCCGCCGACGAAATCGGAGCCCTAGCCGACCGACTGGCTGCCGACCCGCAGGGTATGGCCAAGGGCTACTTGCCGGTGTCGCCCAAGGTGCTCCAGGCCACGCCACTGGTGAACCCCAAGGGCCGCGCCGAATTGAAGTTCACGGCTCCGAAGACGCCGGGGCGGTATCCGTTTCTCTGCACTTTTCCTGGCCATTGGCGACTCATGCGCGGCGAACTCATCGTGGAGTGACCGCCACCTCACAAGGCTGTGGAAATTCCCCCCACTCAGTGGACCTCAGCGAATCTCAACCGTTCTCAGCCATTCTCAGCCATTCTCAGCCATTCTCAACGAGGCCCAGTCCGGGATCCTTTGACGGGTTTCCACACCTCGCAGAGAGGCGGAGACACCCGCTGCCATCCAGGCGGCAACGGATCATCGGCCAGACGGTAAATCCGTTCTGGGCTTCCGGCCTTTCGGCATTCGTGCAAGGCAATGACCCCGCGTCGGGGCGGAGTCTTTGTCGACGGGGCCTCCCTCCACAGTTCCAGCGGGCCGGTCGCCGAGTCGTCTTCCAACTTCCAGGAGCCAACCCATCGATCTTTCCGTCGTTCGACCAACAGGCGGTAGTGGTCGTTGAGGTAGGCAACCTGCAGGTCCAAGCGGCCGCGCTCCAAGCGTCCCTCGGTCAAATGGGCGAAGCGATAATCGGTGTCGGGATCAAAGCGCGCTGAAACGCGTTG
>SXXZ01000357.1 GCA_005789375.1 Verrucomicrobiales bacterium
CCCATGGTGTAGCGCGGATTAATCTCCACCACGGGCTTGAGCCGGGGGCCTTCGGGGGTTTGGCACACCAGGGCATCGATGCCGAGGGGCCCACGGAAACTGACTGCGGCCAACCGCGTTTCAAGCGCCGAGGCGACGACTTCGTACACGCGCCGCAGGAGTCCGGGCGCATCCGGCCAGGAATTAAAGGCCCGCACCACCCGCGCCGGCGGGCGTCGTTCGAAGCCTGGGCTCGCCCCATTGGCTAGGAACTGTCCGCGGTGGTCGTTGAAGAGGTCAGTAAAGCCGATGCGCCGCAGTCCGCCGGCGGCCCGCTCGAATTGCACCGAAAAATCGGCCAGGCGTTCCAGCCAAGGTTCCACCACTAGGGTCTGACCGGCTTCAAGAGATTCGGCCATCCAGCGGCGCTGGGTTTCCAAGAGTTCGGGTTCCCAAAGCCGGATGGCATTGGCCCCGGCCAATCCGAGGGCTTGCTTGACCACCAACCGGTGAAATCCACGGGCCCGGAAATCGCGAATAGCCTCTAGCGCCGCGGTTAAGTCCGTGACCGGCAGTCCAACCGTTTCGATCGGGCACAGCGCCGGAAACACCGACGCGAGTTCCGAATGGATTTCACGCAAAAACCGCACACTCCAAGCCTTGGAATACAGCTCGGCGATGCGGGGGTTGAAGCAGTCGTCCGGGCCCCGGTCGTCGCCGGTCACTTGCGGGAACAGCGGGCCCAAACGTTCCAAGCTATCCGGGGCCCAGGCCCAGGGGCGCAGGCCGCCGAGTTTGCGTTCGCCGAGCAAATCGGTGAGCCCATCGCCCACCCCATCGACAAACCCGTTGTCGAGCCTATTGCCCAAGCGAACGCCCTCCGGGGCCACCAAGAACTCGGGCAGTTCGAAGCCGGCTAATTTCAGGGTCGCCAGAAAGTCCGAGGCCGGAGCTTCGGGCACCACCACCACGTCGTCACGGCGGGCCAGGAACTGCGGCAGGTGGGCCAGATCACGGGCCAATTGACGAGCCGGGGCGGCCGGCGTGAATCCGAGGCCGCGAGCGATGTATCCCTCGGCCAGCGGGTTAAAGAGGAAGACCTGCGGCGTGCGCCCCTTGGAGCGGGCGAAGAGTTCCAACTGGGCGATGAACTCGGGCTCAAGACCCGCCGCGCGGCGGGCTTCTAGGTTGAACTCCACGCCTTTGGCCCGTTGCGGAGAGAGCGGAAAGCGCAGGGAGCCGCAGAACGCGTCCCAATCGCTAGAGCTCGGATCCTTCCACCGGCGGAACCACTTCAATCCGTGGGCTACGTGCCCGATCTCATCGTGCAAGATGCGCTGCAGCAAGGCGGATGTCTCGAGGTCGCCCGCCTCGGCGAACCCCCGAGAAAAGACACGGGCGAAATCGAGGTTGGCCTGCTCGAAGGTGAGGCTCAGGCCGGTGACGAAATCCATCGGCTGACGCATCGGGGCCACCGAACGCCAAAAATAGCCGCTGACCGGCAGCTCTCCGAACCGGATGCCGCAGGCCTTCATGCGGTCGAGGTACAGGCGTACGTGTTCTTGCTCCTCGCGCAAGGTGTGCAAGACACCCCGACGAAAGGCTGGGGGCGCGTCGGGAAAACGCAGGAGCGCCAAAGCCATCAATTCGGTGGCCAGGAGTTCGTGGTTAGCGAAGAAGTGCAGGACCTTGCCGCGCCCCGCCTCATTATCCAGTCCGTGCAGGCCCGGAAACTCGGCCTTGCCCGCGGTGCCCGCTTTGTCGGAGCCCGATGGCTTGAAGCGCAGTTCGGCCGGTCGGCCCGGTTCGGCGGCAAAATCCCACGCGGGCCCGGGACGCTCGTCGGTGAGCCGTTCTCCGGGCGGGTCGATGAGCTTTTCCTCCAGCGTCGTCGCGCAGAGGATCCGCTCGGCAAACTCGCGCAATTCCACGCCCCAGTTGTCGACCGAACTGACCTTCCTGTCCAACCGATAGCCGCGGATGCAGACCTGTTTCCGCCCCAGAATGGTAGCCCTTGCGTTGTGGGGAGGGGTGACGGACGATTTCCGGAGTTCTCAACTATTCCTCATCCATGAAGTCATCTGCATTCTGGAGCCTTGTGGCGGCGGCGGCATTGCCGCTCCTGCCCTCGAGCCTTGTGGCGCAGGCCCCGGCCACCGGGCCCATTCGCGGGCCGTTTTGGTCCGGCACGGTCCTGCGCGGCAAGGGCGGCGCCGCGGCCATGAAAGGCCTGGCCATCAACCTCGGCACTGATCAACGCAGCCACGTGGTCTATGACCTAGACACGCTGCGGTTGTCGGTAGCCTGGACCGGCGAATTCCTCGAATTCGGCAATACCCTGACCAAGATTGAGTGGCCGCCGCCCCCCTCGGTGAAGGGCACGAACATCGTGTTCGACACCGCGATGGGTCCGGGTTGGTCGGACTCCCACGGCAGCATCACCGATGCGCGCAAAGACCACCAAGGACCACTGCCCAAGGACTGGGCCCACTACGAAGGTCTCTACCTGCATGGCAACCAAGTGGTGCTGAAGTACACCGTGGGCGGCATCGAGGTGCTGGAAAGCCCCTCGCTCGAGGGCAATGCCGACAAGCCGGTTATCGTGCGCACGATCCAGCCGCTCGGATCGATCCGCGGCGGCCAGATCGTCATCGCCAAGGCCCCGACTGATGCGGTCGCAAGCAACACCGGCAACAACCACCTGGTGCTGCGCGATGCCGCCAAGGGCACGTCGCTGGCCATCTCGGTCGACCCCGAAGTCCAGGGTGCCTTGCAGGTGCGTGACGGACAGGTGGTCTTCACGCTGGCCAAGGCCCGCGCCGGATCGGCCTTCCGCATCGCGATTACCTCTGGAGACGCCCTGCCCAAGCTGGCCGGCAAGGCCGCTGACCTCCGCAAGCTGACCCAAGGCGGTCCGGCCCACTGGACCGAGACCGTGTCGACTCAGGGCAAGCTCAACACGGGCGGCGGCGATGGCAGCTACGTGGTGGACACCATCACTGAGCCGTTCCCGAATCCTTATCGGGTGAGCACCTTCCTCGGGGGCTTCGACTTCTTGCCCGACGGACGGGCCGCAGTTTGCACCTTCCACGGCGACGTGTGGATCGTCTCGGGCCTCGATGAGAAGCTCGATAAGCTCACCTGGAAGCGCTTCGCTTCGGGTCTGTTTCAGCCGCTCGGACTCAAGGTCGTGAAGGGTGAGATTTATGTGGCCGGCCGTGACCAAATCACCCGGCTGAAGGACCTCAACAAGGACGGCGAAGCCGACTTGTACGAGAACTTCAACAACGACACGGTCGTCACACCCAACTACCACGAGTTCGTCCTCGATTTGCACACCGACTCGAAGGGCAACTTCTACTACGCCAAGGGCGCACCGTGGGAACCCAGTGTGAGTTCCCCCCATCAGGGAACGATCCTCAAGGTGTCGCCCGATGGAAAGCACATGGAAGTCTTCGCCACCGGCTTGCGGGCCCCGAACGGCATGACCGTCGGACCCGACGACACGGTGCTGGTCGGCGACAACCAGGGCCACTGGATGCCCTCCTCGAAGCTGAACTTGGTCCGCCCCGGTTCCTTCATGGGCATGGTTCCGGCCGCCCAGCGCGAGCTCACGCTCAAGTACCCGGATGGCCGCGAGATCCGCGTCAATCCGAGCGATCCCGAGGCCCGCAAGGCCAACAAGCTCAAGGGCTGGGACAGCGCCATGCCCGTCCCCACCGGTTATGACGAGCCCATCGCGTGGTTGCCCATGCGCTGGGACAACTCCAGCGGTGGTCAGGTGTATGTCACCAGCGACAAGTGGGGACCCTGGAAGGGTTCGCCGCTATTCATGAGCTACGGCAAGTGCCTGCTGTACGGCGTGGGCATGGACACCGTTGGCGGTACCACTCAGGCCTCGCTGGTACCCTTCGGGCTCAAGTTCCAGAGCGGCATCATGCGCGGGCGCTTCAGCCCCAAGGACGGCCAACTCTATCTGGCCGGACTCAAGGGTTGGCAGAATGCCGCCACCCGCGACGGCGGGTTCTTCCGCGTCCGCTACACGGGCCACCCGGTCCACACGGCCCTCAAGGCCCACGCAGCCAAGAACGGGCTGAAGATCACCTTCAGCACCCCACTCAAAACCGAAGTGGCCCAGGATGCGGCCAACTATTCCGTGGAACTCTGGAACTACCGCTACAGCGGCGGCTACGGCTCCCCGGAACTGTCGATCAAGAACCCCGGCAAGGACGGGCACGACAAGCTGGAAGTGAAGTCAGCGACCTTGTCCGTGGACGGCAAGAGCGTCTTTCTGGCCATCGACGGTCTCACCAAGGCCGATCAGTACAGCGTGAAGTTCACCCTGAACGCGGCTGACGGCGCGGAGATGCGCTCGGAGATTATCGGAACCATCCACAAACTGGGGGATTCGATCATCGCGTTCCACTGAACAGACGCGTCGGAATCGAAGCCGGCAACGCCCTCACCCGGGCTTGCCGGCTTTTTCGCGGAAAACGCCCTTTCCCTATAACGCCCTCGCCCTGTAGGCACTCAGATCGGTTCGGGTCAGGTGGCCGACGTGCTCGAGGCAATCATGCGTGGGCGGCGATCCCGCAGAGGCAGCCAAAGCTTGAAGGTGGTACCCTTGCCCACGGTGCTTTCCAGTTCGATCCGGCCGCCATGGTCACGGATGATACGCTGGACGATGAGCAAGCCCAGGCCCGTCCCCTTATTCTTGGTGGTGTAGAACGGCTCGAAAATACGGTTCAACTGCTCAGGTGGGATGCCTGGACCTGTATCGCTGACCGCCATCCATACTGCCTCCTGCGTAGAACCACTGCGCACGGTGAGGGTTCCCTGCGGCGGCATGGCCTGCATGGCGTTCTTGATGAGGTTGACCAGCACCTGCTTGAGCTGGGCCGGGTCGAAGAGCACCGCTGGCAGGCCAGAGGCCAGTTCGCTGACCACTTTCAGACCTCGATCTTCGAGCTCTGGCCAAAGCAGGGCCAGGGTCTCCTGCCCCGTGTCGTTGAGGGAGCCAGCCTGAAGCTTGGGCACCGACGGCCGAAGCGCCTGGAGGAACTCGGTGATGATGTAGTCGAGCCGATCGATCTCGCCGGTCGCCACGCCCAGGAAACCCCCGAGCCGATCGACCGCCTCCTTCAAATCCGGTACGCCCTCGATGCGCTGAAGCTTGCGCACTTCGCGGGCCATGAGCTGGAGATGAATGTGCAGTGCATTGAGGGGATTGCCGATCTCGTGGGCCAAGCTGCCAGCCAAGAGGGTCAGCGCATGGACCCGTTCGGCCTCGACCGCCTCAGAAGTGGCCTGCCGAGCTTCGGTGGCATCATTGAGCACGAGGACGAGTCCAGAACTCCCCGGCGCCGCACCGTCGAGGGGTCGGACGTTTAGTCGGATCAACCGATGCCGGGGGTATTCCACCTCGAACTCGGTCCGAAACATCCCGTGGCCACCGGCTCGGTCGAGGGCGGAGATGTGGGCCCAGTCCAAATCGGGCAGGTAACGCGTGACCGGTTCCTCCTCGGCGGTCTCCGGCGGGATGCCCAGCATGCGGGTGGCCATGAGGTTGAAGTACACCATGCGCCCCTGGTCGTCGGTGACGATAATTCCAGAGTCGATGGTGTTGAAGAGGCTCTCGAGGAACTCCCTCTCCTTGGCCAACCGTTGTACGACACTCTGAAGACCACTGGGATCGAAGCGTCCGAGATGCCCCAGGGCCTTGTCGAGGAAGCCGGATTTGACCCGGTTGCGCCTATTCAGAGCCATCGCTTTTGCCGGAAATAGATGAAGGTCAACCCGGTGGTGATGAGCGTCAGCACGATGGCGAAAACGTAGCCATGGGGTTGATCGATCTCGGGCATGCCCTTGAAGTTCATGCCGTACCACGAGGCGATGAGGGTCATCGGCGTCGTAATAATGGTGATCATGGTGAGCACCTTCACGATCTCGCTGGTCCGATTGGCCGACATGTTGAGGTAAATCTGGAGAATGCCCGAGAGGGAATCCATATACCCGTGGGCCAGTTCGCCGATGTGGAAGAGCCCGTCGTACACGTCGCGGTAGTAGGGCACCAAATGGGCTCGAATCAGCTTAAACTCACCCCGAGCAAAGCGCTGCAGCACCTCGCGCTGCGGGCCGATAATCTGGATCAGGTGCAGCACTTCCTTCTTCACCTTAAGGATTTGCTGCAACGTGGCCGGATCGGGTCGTTCGAGCACCTCGGTCTCGAGGTCGGCGATTTCCATGCTGAGCTCCTCCAGGGCTGGTTTGTAGTTGTCGACCAGCGAATCGAGCAGCGCATGGGCCACACGATCGGGCGCACGCGCCACGTGAACCGTGCTGCGCAAGCAACGCTCCTCGATGACGGCAATACTTCGCAGCGGCACCGCGTGGTAGGTGACTAGGAAGTTCTTCCCGAGGAAGAAATTCAGCTCACTGGTCGCGAAGGCCCCGTCCTTGCGGCTGTAGTCCACGGCGTGAATGACCATGAACAAGTAGGGATTAAAACGGTCGTCCTCCTTGGGCTCGTAGGTCTCGACCTTCGGCGAAGGGCTCACGTTGATGCAGTCCTCCACTGAGAGTGGATGGAAGTGGAACACACCCTCCAACAACTTGCGGGTGTCTTCCGGGGACGCGTCCTCCAGATCCACCCAAAGGAAGAGATTGGTGTCCGCCAAGAGGGTCGGCATCAGGAACAAATCGATGTCCCGTGAATGGAGCCGTCCGGCGGTGGTGAAGGCGAACGAGCGGATCATATCGGTCGACTGCAAAGCTACTGTGTCGGAAGCCGGCGGCAAAGCGGGGAAACAAGGCCTTTGAGCCCGAGCCTCGCTTCAATCCAACCGGGCTGCGCAATGAATTTCAGGCCTCAGACAACGGTATTTTTTGCCTTTTTTTGAGGCGACTGGAAGGGGCGTCGCCGAGAGCGCACCGCAGCAAGAGTTCAGCCCCTCGATTTGATCGTTGAAAAACGACTTTACAAGGGCTGACTTCCGCACGTTTACAATCGTAACAAACGCGAGTTTCTTTGGGTTTAACGAGAACGTAGTTTTTTGTGGAGAAGCGGCTTGTAACCACAAGATATGGGGGTAAGTTCTTTCTCCGCCCCAACCCGTTGGGCCGGAAACAACTGAAGCGAAGTCATAAAAAACGAATTAAAACCCGTTTTTTCGGCTGAAATCAGACGTTTTCAGCGAATCAGTTTACCCCAAGTGGAAACCCAAGTGGAAACCCAAGTGGGAGTGGCCTGATTGGTCCAAGACATTCAACTCAATATTTAATCCTAGAACTCCCTATCCTGGCTATGCTCGACGCCCGCGATTCCGTCGTTTCATCGGCCCCGGCTTCCTCCCGCCGGTCGGCAAAAAACAAGGCCACCATCAAGGCCAACCTCCGAGGCTCGTCGCCTAAGGCGTCCGCGTCCAAGGCTTCCCTGTCCTCTTCGGGCAAATTGCCCATTCAGAGGGTATTCAGCGACGCAAAGGTCAAGCCATTCGACCAAATCGAATGGGACCGCCGCACCGCAGAGATCACCGATGATTCAGGTAAGACAATATTCAAGCAAGAAGGGGTTGAGGTTCCTAAGAATTGGTCCGTTTTGGCCACCAAGGTGGTCTGCTCCAAGTATTTTTACGGAGATCCGGCCAAGGCGGAGCGGGAAAAGTCGGTCAAACAACTCATCCATCGGGTGACCCGGACCATCGCGGACTGGGGTGTGGCCGACGGCTACTTCAGCAAAGAAGACGGCGAGGTGTTCTACGACGAGTTGACCTGGCTGTGCGTCAACCAATACGGGGCCTTCAATTCCCCGGTCTGGTTCAACGTAGGGCTTTATCACCAGTACGAGGTCGGCAAGGGCAGCGACCGGGGCAATTGGTTCTGGGACCGCAAGGCCAAGGTGGCCCGCCGCGCTCCCACCCAGTACGAGTACCCGCAGGCCAGCGCGTGCTTCATCCAGTCGGTCCAAGACAACATGGAGAGCATCATGGAACTGGCCTACTCAGAGGCCATGCTCTTCAAGTACGGCTCTGGCACCGGCACCGACCTGACCCCGATTCGCTCCAGCCGCGAAAAACTCTCCGGCGGCGGACGTCCGTCCGGTCCGATGAGCTTCCTCAAGGTCTATGACCAGGTAGCTAACGTGGTGAAGTCCGGCGGAAAGACCCGTCGTGCCGCCAAGATGAACACCATCCGCGACACCCATGGTGACGTGGAGGAGTTTATCACGGCCAAGGCCAAAGAAGAAAAGAAGGCCTGGGCGCTCATTGAGCAGGGCTATGATGGCTCGTTCAACGGCGAGGCCTACGGTTCGGTGATGTACCAGAACGAGAACCTCTCGGTGCGTGTTTCCGACTCGTTCATGCAAGCGGCGATCGACGGTAAGGAGTGGTGGACCCTCTCCACCGTGACCGGCAAGCCCCTCGAGAAGAAAGACGCCTCCCGATTGCTCGACCAGATCGCCGAAGGCACCTGGGTTTGCGGCGACCCGGGCCTGCAATACGACGGCGCGATCCAGAAGTGGCACACTTGCAAGGGCACCGAGCCGATCCACTCGACCAACCCCTGCTCGGAGTACGTGTTCCTCAACAACACGGCTTGCAACCTCGCCTCCCTGAACTTGATGAAGTTCAAGAAGACTGACGGGCAGTTCGACATCGAACGCTTCAAGGCCGCGGTCCGCATTTACATCACGGCTCAGGAGATCCTGGTGGACAACGCCAGCTATCCGACCCAGATGATCGCCGAGAACTCCCACGTGTTCCGCACACTGGGCTTGGGCTATGCGAACCTCGGCTCCCTCATCATGAGCTACGGCCTGGCCTACGACTCCGACGAGGGTCGGGCACTGGCTGGCGCCCTCACGGCCATCATGACCGGACATGCCTACGAACAGAGCGCCGACATGTCGGCCATCCAAGGCGCCTTTCCGGGCTACCATGACTCCTCTTGCGGAGGCGTCGCCAAGACGACGGCCAAAGACAACGTGGCCAGTACCCTCGGGGTGGTTCAACAGCACCGCGACGCCGTTGAAGGCATCCAAGCCAGCCGCGAATTCGCCTACCTGAAGGACGAGGCCCGCCGCACCTGGGACCGCGCCATTGCCCGGGGCCGTGAAGTGGGCTACCGCAATGCGCAGGTCACCGTGCTCGCGCCCACCGGTACCATCGCCTTCCTCATGGATTGCGACACCACCGGCGTGGAACCCGACATCGCCCTCGTGAAGTACAAACTTCTGGCCGGCGGTGGGATGCTCAAGATCGTCAACCGCACTGTGCCGGAGGCCCTCCAGCGCCTCGGTTATTCGCCGAGCGCCATCTCCGCCATCGAGAAGCACATCGAGATCCAAGACACCATCGAGGACGTGATCAGTGACGACGGGGCTGTGATCGCCTCGGGCCTCAAGCCGGAACACCTGTCGGTCTTCGACTGTGCCTTCAAGCCCTTCAAGGGCCAGCGGAGCATCCACTACAAGGCTCACTTGAGCATGATGGGTGCGGCCCAACCGTTTGTCTCCGGAGCCATCTCCAAGACGGTGAACATGCCCAATGACGCCACCACGTCCGAAATCCGGAGCGCCTACGTGGATGCCTGGAAAATGGGCCTGAAGTGCGTGGCCATTTATCGCGACGGCTCCAAGCGCTCGCAGCCGCTCAACACCAAGCGCACCACCGAGGGTGGCGATAAATCCGACGCCGCCGGTCGCGAAAACGCCTCTGAGCAGGCTAAAACCCTCGAAGCCCGCATCGCCGAGCTGGAGACCGAGTTGGGCTCACTGCGCGAAAGTGCCCGGCACCCGATTCGTCGCCGTCTGCCCGACACCCGCATGGCCGTGAACCACAAGTTCGACGTGGCCGGCCACGAGGGCTACCTGACGGTAGGTCTCTTCGACAACGCTCAACCCGGCGAGTTGTTCGTTACCATGGCCAAAGAAGGTTCAACCATCGGTGGTCTCATGGATTCGGTCGGCGCCCTGACCAGCATGTCGCTCCAGTACGGCGTGCCGCTGGAGGCCTTGGTCAAGAAGTTCGCCCACCAGCGCTTCGAACCCAGTGGCTTCACCCGCAACCCGGACATCCGTCAGGCCAGCTCCATCATCGATTACGTGTTCCGTTGGATGGCCTGCCAGTTCATTCCCGGTTATCGCGAGGCCAATTCACCCAATGCCGGCCAAGCCGAACTGCCCATGCCCACCGTGGCAGCGGAGCTAAAAAAAAAGATAAACCGCCCGGTCAGTGATTTGGCCTTAGCCGACGAGGCCGAGGGGTCGCTGATGCTCAAGGTCAGCGCCACCACGACCACTAGTGAGGGAATTCCCTCGGCAGCGGCGGCCGGCCACATGATCGCCGCGTCCCTGACGGCGACCATCCAGAACCAGAAGGACGCGCCGCCGTGTCCGAAGTGCGGGCACATCGCTGTGCGCAACGGCGCCTGCTACAAGTGCCTCAACTGCGGCGAGAGCCTCGGTTGCTCGTAGTCGGCCCTCCACGGGGCTAAAAGCCTCGGGGCTAAAAACCTGACAGGCCTTCCCGGCCGGGAAGCGTGATCCGCAGTGATTCGCGCTTCCCGGCCTTTTGCGTGCTCGGGCATCCCCTTCTCGGTCGCAACCTCTGCGTCACCCATTCATCACCAGACTGTTGGATGAACTGCAGACGACCGCCGAATAGTCTCATTGGGTGCGGTGCCCCTTAAAAGTTTCCAAACCGACCAGAAAACGAACCCGGATCGTCGGGTTCACACTGATCGAGTTGCTGGTGGTGATCGCTATCATCGCAGTGCTGGCCTCCATGCTGCTCCCGGCCCTGTCGGGGGCGAAGTCCAAGGCCCAAGGCATCGCCTGCCTGAACCACCTGCGCCAGCTGGGGGTGGCCCTTCACCTGTACACCAACGACAACTCCGACGGTTTCCCGCCCATTCAGGCGCGCATCCCCAACGGCGAATCCAGCTGGCGCGCTTACCTCTACCCCAACGTCGGCCAGAACCCGAGGGTCTACGACTGCCCAGCTGAAAAGAACGATGTCTACGCCAGCGCCAAAACCCGGCCGAATTCGCGGCCCAGTCCCTGGGTGATCGGCCAATTGACGCCCGGCGAGATCGAGATCCCCAGCGGCTTAGCGGCCGTCAACGTGCACTGGCTTGCGGGGGGTGCCCAGCCGCCCTTCGGCAGGCCGGCCGGGTATGAAAACAACCTGTGCCGGTGGGGGATGGTGGAGGCAGCCTCGCAGTTAATCCTCTTCGGAGACGGCCACAGCGACGTGTTCGGGGTATGGCCCTCAGACCGTTGGTGGATCTGGAAGGAACTGGGCGACGCCAACCAACCGGGCTTCAACCGGCTGGCCCAGGGAGACAAGGGAGCGGTGCGGCATCAGCGCCGTTCGAACTACGCCTTCGCCGACGGAAGCGCGCGCTCGCTCGACCCAGGCCGGATCCCCTGCAACACCAACGAGTGCTGGTGGTCGGCCAAGGCCGATCCCCACTGACTTGCCCATGGCCTCTCCGAAAAATCTCCAGCTCATCGGAGCCGCTGTGGCAGCGGCCGCGGCCCTGGCACTGCTGTACCGGACCTGGTCGTCCGACACCGGCGGACCCCGGGGATTCTTCTACGACCTGAGCGCCGGACGGCTCTTCGAGGGCCCCATCGATGCCATCCCCCCGGTCGCCGGTGTCGATGGTCCCGATGCCGACGGCTACCGCGCGGTGATCGTCTCGGTGAGCGGCAAGCCCGAGGAGCGGTCCTCATGGCGCGTGGCCTACCTCGAGCGCTACTCGCCCGAGTTGCAGCGGCAGATGGAGCAGGCCCGGCAAGGAGGACCCTCCCCCACAATCCCGCGCTCGGAAGCCCAGGCCCACCGCTGGGTGCGCCGGACCAACGACACCGAATGGTTTGCCATCGCCTCCGAGGCCGGCCTGCGGATCGTGACCGAATGGGCCCAACCCGGGCCCGACGGCATCACGCCGGTGGTCTGCACCCCATAGGGTTCCGCGATCACGAACTCCCGGCCTCAGCCCCATCTTCCCCGTCCACCACCTCACCCTGAACTCCTGAACCTGACTTGAACCTATTGAACCCATGAAACCATCCCCATCCTCCCGAAGCCCGCAACCTGGGCGACTTCCGACGGCCGCGCTTCTGGCCTGCCTGCTCGGCGGCCAAGCCCTCACCGCGCAATCCGTCGTCACCAGCCTCGAGAACTACTTCCCGCGCGAGGCCATCTCGGTCTCCTTCGCCGGAGGTCCTGGCAATTCCAAGGACTGGATCGGCGTCTATCCCGAAGGCGTGACCCCGGGCTCGACCGGCTCGACCATTTGGAACTACGTCAACGGCACACGCACTGCGGGGGCCGGTCTCCGCGAGGGCTCCATGACCTTCGGCTCAGGCCTGAACCTCGCCGGCGTCTGGACCGCCTACCTCTTGGTCAATGACGCCTACACGGTGGTGACCAACGTCTCCTTCAATGTCCTCGCGCCGACGGCCCCAGCGGTCCGACCCTCCGACAACCGGTACGCCCCCGGGCAGACCATTAACGTCGGGTTCACCAACGGTCCCGCCAACCCGAAGGACTGGATCGGCGTCTATCCCGAAGGCGTGATCCCGGGCTCAACCGGCTCGACCATTTGGAACTACGTGGATGGAACTCAGGCGGGCAACGCAGGCAAGGCCAGCGGTTTGGTCACCTTCCAAAAGGGCCTCACCGCCGTTGGCAAGTACCGCGCCTACCTTCTGGAGAACGACGGATACACGATCCTCGCCAGTGAGCCCATCACCGTGGCCGTGCCGATCGTCAGCGGGGCGAGCGTGGTTTCCACGAGCCCGGCCCCCGACACTACCGGAGTGGCGCCGAACGCCCCTTACCGGGCCGAACTGACCAACGGCATCGCGCTCGCGTCGATCCGCCTGTCGTTAAACGGCAAAGCCGCGGCGGCCACGGTGACCGGCACCGCCCAGCAAGCCTCGGTGACCTTCACCAACGCGGTGTTGCTGGCCCCCGCCTCGTCGAACGTCTATGTGCTGTCCTTCTCGGACACCGGAGTCCCGGCCAAGACC
>SXXZ01000358.1 GCA_005789375.1 Verrucomicrobiales bacterium
CGCGAGATAATCCAAGAGCTCCGGATGCGTGGGTTTGTCACCGAGTCGGCCAAAGTTGTCGACCGTGCCGACCAGACCGCGGCCAAAGAGATGATGCCAGAGCCGGTTGACGATCACCCGAGTCGTCAAGGGATTGGTCGCGCTGGCGACTTTGTTGGCCAGTTCCAGTCTGCCGCTAGAAGATGTTTGGAACGGCCGATCGTCGAACATCTCCAAGAACCGGCGCGGCACCGGTTCACCCGGCTGTGTCATTTGTCCCCGCACGAACAAGGGTTGATTAAATGCGACGGCTTCATGAACGCCCGGTGCGCGTCGTGGGACGGGAATCTCGGCTTCTAACCGACGATACGACGCCACTGAATCGCTCAATCGAGGCAGGTGTTTTAGCGAGGTCGGCAGCAAATCCTGACGAACAAAGTAATCGAGAAATCCTTGTTCTTCCTCACTCAGAGAACCGTCTCGCCAGTGCTGGACGGCCGCGGCCACGCGTCTGCGGTAGAGCTCAGCCAACTCGGCCAGGGAGGCCGGCGGTTCGCTGGCACCTAATAAGAACGCCGCGGGCTCGATGAGTTCTTTGGGCGGTAATGGACCCGTGTGAAACACCACCTCGGCCGCTCCGAAATGAGCGCGCCCGCCCTCTGAGGAGCCCGAGTTCGGAGAATCATCCGCGCTGACAAATTCAAGGTACGCGTTTGAACCCTTGCGGTAGGCGGTATCCAGGCGACGCCACCGCATTTGATCGGCATTCAGATTGGCGGCGGGATAAATACCACCACCGCCAATGGCATAGTTTTCAACCACCAACCGAACCATGCTGCGCTCACCGAGGCCGCGCACGCTGATGCTGTCGGTCTCCACTTTGAACCGAGGCGAGGTAAACACTCCGCTGTGTTTTCGAGTGAGCGAATGACTAAAAACACCCGCCGGGTAAAGCCCGCGCAACACCCGGTCGCCCTGGAACTCCACGGAAAACCCACCCACTGGCTCGGGGTCCCCATTTTGAACTCCCGCACCCGGCCTCGCGTCACCACCGTCCATGAACCACGTTCGTGATTGCAGGGTGCGTAGATCCCATCCTGAGGTGAAATTCGTTCGATTGAATTCGCGGCGGTCGGCGAGCTCGCCCTTCCAAAATAGTGCAAGTTCGGACCAACCCGCTTGAAACTCCGCACCGGTCAGGCCCGCCAACTTGGCCCAGGGATGAAGGGGATTGGCATTGTTTTTGGCGGCATCTACCCAAGCGCTTGTCCATGCCTCGGTGAGGTGAGGCGACTCCAGGATCCGCGCCTGAGTTGCACGAAGCTGATCCAACTCTCGATTCAGGTTCGATCGTTTTGCGAGCTCCGCGGGGGTAAGTGCTTTGGCAAGGGTTTCGGCCGCCATGCTCACTGCACCCGCCCGGAATGAGGCCGCCACTTCATCTGCGGTAAGGGCACGGCCATAAAGTCGGGCTTCTTCAATTTCTCCCGCCAATGCGGTGATCCCAGTAGCCAGATGACGTTTTCCAAAAACGACCCGTGCATGGCCCGCGGAGAACGGCTGCAACGTGCCGCGCTGATAGCTTTTGCCGTAGGGTGCTCCGTTGCGATAAATCGCAATGGAATTGTCGGATCCATAGACCGCCACAAGATGCACCAGTTCGCCCGGCTTGGCGGTTTCGGCGGGGCCGCCAACATCTTCGGTGCGTCGGAAAAAATCGCTGCCAGCAATCCAACGGGCGGCTTCCCGTTCGCCAAAAACGATCGAGTCGAAGTTCTCACTGTCCGGTGTCTGGACAGTCAACGCTCCCCCGCCCTTTTGATCCAAACCGGCGAGCGCCACCCAGACTTCGAGGGATTTTTCGCGAACATCGACCGGGAGGGGTTCGGTGGCGACCCATGCGTTCACTCCATCCAGGACGAGTCGTCCGCCACGGACCACCGCTTCGCCTTCGGCATGACCGTGCATGGCACCCACGGCATCCCGCAAATCCCCGTCAAATCTCCATTGAGCCAGAGGTACGGGCTGTCGATTCGAAAAAGCCGCTCCGCGCTGCAGGGCCCACTCCGAACGTGCTCGAAATTCGACTTGGGCGATTTCATCGGACAAACGGCGAATTTCAACCGCCAGATGTTCCTTCTGTGCCGTGCGCGACGCCTGCTCCAGCAACCCATTGTGCAGCCCATCCGCTGCGGCACTCCACGCCTCGCCTAGGCCGACGCGGATCTCCTTCTTGAGGTTAGCGAGACTGTCCCGGTTCATTTGCAGCAGTGACGGGTCATCCACAGGCACTTGGCCGGGGCGACTGCTGGCGAACACGCCGTAGAGCGCGTAGAAATCCTTCTGGCTGATCGGGTCAAACTTATGGTCGTGACAGCGGGCGCAGGAAACGGTCAGTCCGAGAAAGGTCTTCGAGAAAACATCGATCTGATTGTCGACGACCTTCACTTGGTCATCCAAGGCGTCCACCGGAACGTAGCCGTACTCCACCATGCGCAAGTGTGCCGGCCCAATCCGAGATTCGTTCAAGCCTTCGGCACGGTTGATGCGCGGGTTTTCCAAGAGATCCCCGGCGATGTGTTCACGAACAAACTGGTCGTAGGGAACGTCACTGTTAAAAGCCCGGATCAGATAATCCCGGTAGCGCCAGGCCATGGGCAGTTCCGGATCGCCCTGGCTTCCGTGCGATTCGCAGTAGCGAACCAGATCCATCCAGTGCCTCGCCCAACGTTCGCCAAAACGAGCCGAGGCCAGCAGTCGGTCCACCCGCTTCTCGTAGGCATTGGGAGAGGAATCGCGCAGGAAGTCTTCCAACTCGTCCACCGTCGGCGGCAACCCGGTCAACGCGAAGGTGACGCGACGCAGCAATGATTCGCGACCGGCTTCTGGGGCGGGTTGCAATCCGCGTTCCTCCATTTTCGCCAAGAGAAAGCGATCGACCGGATGGCCGGACCACGCGGCATTCGTCACACTGGGGATTACCGGCCTTCGCACCGGGTGGAAGCTCCACCAATTCTTGCGTGCGTTCATCGTGGCTGCCCAACCGACGGGGTCGGCCATTGGAGCTGGCAAAACCGTCTGAGGTGGGTCACGGGGATCCACGGCACCCTGGTCTACCCACTTGGCGAAATCAGCGATGACAGACTCTGGGAGATGAGGGCGATCCTTGGGCATCCCGGAATCCGGGTTTGCGTGTCGAATCTTCTGGAGGAGGAGACTCCTCTTCGCGTCACCTGGGATCAGGGCCGGACCGGATTCTCCACCGCTGAGAAGCCCGCCTCGAAAATCAACCCGCAGACCGCCCTTCTGCTTCTTGGCCCCATGGCATTCGTAGCATTCGTGAGCGAGGATGGGACGGATACGTTGCTCAAAATGCTCCAGCAAATCTGGAGAGGCCGCCTGGGCTGTTTGAACTGAAAGAATCAGCACTCCCAAGGCTCTGGAGATCATCTCGGCCTGCCGACGACTCAACCAACCGATCCCGAGAAGAATAAAAGGGAGGTTGTGAGTCATGACTTGGGGGGCAACGGGGGCCGTCTCAATAATTTGAGTGATGCCTCGGCGTGGAGGTCAATAGCGATTCTGTCGAAGTCGGAGACCGGAACACGACCCGATCGAAGTCTCCCACTACTCGAGCGCACACTGGATCGCCCAAAGATGCCGATC
>SXXZ01000050.1 GCA_005789375.1 Verrucomicrobiales bacterium
CCCAACCGGTCGATTTCGGCAATTTCTACGAACTCTACGCCATCGCCGCGGCGGTCCTCGGCGGGTGCAGTTTGCGCGGCGGTGAAGGTTCAATTCTGGGAGTGATTATCGGCACGGCCCTCATCCTGGTGCTGCGCAACGTGGTGACGCTGGTGACCAACCACAGCAACATCGAGTTCGCCATCATCGGCGCGGTCATCCTAGCGGGCGTCGTCACCGACGAACTGGTCAAACGCTACGCCATCCGCCGCCGCGCCGCCCGAGAGTTGGCGCAGTAAGGGGCTTGCATAGGGTACCCGCTGCTCAAACAAATCGGGCTCAGAACTCAGCCGTGCCTTCGCCACTTCGGATGGATGATTTGCCGTCCCTTGAAATAAAAGACCCGGCGCGAAGGCCAGTCGGGGTTGGGGGCGCAACGGGGACTTAATCACGGATACCCCGAAATAGATGGAGAGAGGTCAGATCAACCGGGGATCGAAGGAGAACGGCATAGGCTTGCCGATATGGATCCTTTTGAAATCAGAATGCCCTGGGTTGAGCAGGTAGTTGAGTTCTGCTGAGATAATAACACTGGGCAGTTTCAGCACTGCCGAGCGCGACTCCTTCACCCACCGATCGCCAATTTCGGCTGTTGAAGGCGGGGGCGGCTCCTCCTTCCAGTTAGCAGGCAGGTCCATCGCAGCAACCGTCTCCACGAGCGCCTCGTCGAACTCGATCGGGATGGCTGCATACTTGAAAGCCACGGGTGGATTCAAGTGAACCAGTGTTTCAAGGGCCGCGAGAGAAAGTGTGGCGCTCGTGTAAACCACCCGCGTCCCACGCGAGTTCCACCGCCCGCCAAAAAGCCAGGCTCCCTCGCCATCAAAAGCAGCGGAGCGACGGTCTTCCCGCACGATGCGCCAAACCCGCGTCATCAGGAATAGACCCCGTATTCAATGCGCCCGAGGAGATTTTCAACCTCGCGGGCTCCGATCTCTGTTTTCGCATACTCCAAAGGCACGGCGCCACCGAGGCCGAACTGCGGAGCATTGAGCCATCGTTTGGCATCCCCGAGATTGCCGAAGACCTTCAGAGCAAATCCCAAGAGCCTCGCATAGCGAACCACACGATCGGAAACGGCGGGCGATAGTTTTCTAGAATCACCCTTCCGACGGTGGAAGGTCGCTTTGGAAATACCCAACATCGGAGCCAGCCTCTCGGACACCACGGCGAGACAGGTTTGCAAATCCTGAAGCTCCCGGAACGGCAGGCCGACCTGAAGGACCTCAACCAGCTTCGATGGCGTGAATTTCATCGCAGTGGATGAAGCCGCGTGTCCTTGAACAAAGAATTGGACCACCCCTTCTCCTGGCAACCTCGAGACGGCGGCCGCGGGTCGAGGCTTACGGCGGACGATCTCACGCGGAGCGGCAGCCTTTGATTTCGGTTGGGTGTCAGACTTTCCCATCTGAGTCTATGGGTAGCCTCAACTGAGACGATCGTCAATCGCCAGCTCGTGGGATCCATCACGCACCCAAAACCGCACGAGCCCTACAAGATGGCCCGGATGGGCTGAACCTCCTCGACGCCGACGAGCTTCTGGTCGAGGCCGCCGTGGAAGAAACTCAGGTGGTTGGGATCCAGACCCATGAGATGCAGCACCGTGGCGTGGAGGTCCTTCACATGCAGCGGATGCTCGACCGCGTTGGCTCCGATGTCATCAGTCTGACCATGGCTCACCCCGCCCTTCACCCCGCCGCCGGCCATCCACATGGTGAATCCGTAGGCGTTGTGGTCGCGGCCGGTGCCCTTCTCGTATTCCGCCGTGGGCTGCCGACCAAATTCACCGCCCCACACGATCAGGGTCTCCTCGAGCATGCCTCGTTGTTTGAGATCTTGGATTAAGCCTGCAATGGGCTTGTCGGTGCGGCCGGCATGGAAATTGTGGTTCTTCTCGATATCGGTGTGGGCGTCCCAGTTGTCGTCGTTGTGGGCCCCGCCGGCATAAAGTTGAATGAAACGAACCCCCCGCTCGACCAAGCGACGCGCCAAGAGACAGCGACGCCCGAACTCCTCGGTGCGCGAATCGTCGAGGCCATAAAGGCGACGAGTCGCCTCGGTCTCACGCCCCAAGTCCACCGCCTCTGGCGCATGCCGCTGCATGTTGAAGGCCAGTTCGTAGCTGGCGATGCGGGCGGCGAGGTTGGAGTTCTCGGGGTGCAGGGCGGCGTGGTCGGCGTTGAAGGCTTGCAGCGCATCCAGTACGCGACGCTGGGTACCGCCACTCATGCCAGACGGACGTTGAAGGTCGAGGATGGGATCCCCAGCAGACCGAAGGACAGTGCCCTGATAGGTCGCTGGCATGTAACCACTGGCCCAGTTTTTGGACCCAGAAATCGGGCCTCCAATGGGATCGAGCATCACGGCAAACCCCGGAAGGTTCTCACTGGCTGTGCCCAGGCCGTAGTTGACCCACGAGCCCAGGCACGGGCTACCCGAAAGGATCTTGCCCGTGTTCATTTGCAGCATCGCCGATCCGTGAATGGGCGAATCGGCCGTCAGTGAGTGCAAGAAGGCAATGTCGTCGACACAGCCACCGATGTGCGGGAAAAGATCGCTGACCCATTTGCCACTTTGCCCATAACGCTTGAAGTCCCACTTGGTTCCGACGACGCGACCCTCGTTGCGCTTGCCGCCACGGCCGAAGGTCTTCACCGCGATCGTCTTGCCGTCCAAGGCGTTGAGCTTGGGCTTGTGATCGAAAGTATCGATGTGGCTCGGCCCACCATACATAAAGAGGAAGATGACGCTCTTGGCCTTGGCGGGATAATGCGGTCGCTGGGGCTTCTGGGCATTCGCATCTTTTCCCATTGAAGCCCCGGAACTGGCCTGAACTTTGGCACCCTCCAACGCCATCAAGCCAGCCAGGGCAGTGCCTGTAAAACCAGCCCCGGCTTGCCAAAGGAATTCACGCCGGGTGCGCCGACAGAAAGGCCCGGATTTTCCAGAGGGAATCGATGCGTGCGGCGTCATTCGAGGTAAAGGAATTCGTTGAGGTTGAAGGCCAGAAGGCAAAACGCATCTAGGGCTGCGGTCGCACCCAAGCCTTCCTCAGAGGTCAATAATTGAAGCAAAGCTACTCCGCGCGAAATCTCGAGGTCCGAAGGCGGACGCGTGGTGACCCGATGCAGCGCCCGCCGCACCTGCGCTTGGGGTTGGCTCCCCACCTCGGCGCGGATGCGGTCGGCTAGCACACGGGCTTGTTCGTTGAAGAAGGATCCATTGAGCATCCCCAGCGCTTGAGTCGGCTGAGTCGTCGCGAAACGCACCGGAGTGGAGCGGTCGGTTTCTGCCAAATCGAAGGAGAGCAACACCGGCGAAAGCAGCGAGCGTTTCACATGGATGTAAATACTCCGGCGTGCCTGTTCCACTTTGGGCGAATCGCCCCATCCCTTCCCGGGCACGGATTGACTGGCAAGCACCTCCTTGGGCAAGGCCACATACATTCCGGGACCGTACATCCTCGGATTGCCCGAGCCTCCCACCCACAACACTGAGTCGCGAATTTCCTCAGCGGTCAATCGACGCATGTCGAATCGGGAGAACAAGTCGTTCGCGGGATCCGCCTTCAGGGCTTCGGCCGTCGGCGTGGCCGAGGTTTGATACGACTGCGAGGTCAGAATCAACCGGTGCAACCGCTTGAGACTCCAACCCTCTTGAATGAAGTATCCAGCCAACCAATCGAGCAGTTCTGGATGCGTGGGAAGGCTTCCTTGGACTCCGAAGTCACTGGGGGTGCGCACCAAACCTCGGCCAAAATGATGCTGGAAGACCCGGTTGACGATGACCCGTGCGGTCAGCGGGTTGTCGGGCGAAGCAATCCAATCGGCCAAGGCCCGACGACGTCCGGAGGAACGCCCCGAAGCCGGCGGGATAACCGTAGGAACGGACGCACCGAGCACTCCAGGAAACCCCGGTTGCACCTCTTCACCGAGGCTGCCCGGATTACCCCGACGCAACAAATGAGTCACTGGAGCGACGGGACCTGGCTCGGTCACGGCCAAGGCTTTGGCTTGTTTGTCGCCGGGCAACGGCACCTCGTCCGTGCCGCCTCCATTGCGGTAAGGGTGGATGTTCCGGAAAAACGCCAAGAGCGAGTAATAATCTCGCTGGGAAATCGGATCGATCTTGTGGTCGTGACAACGGGCACAATCGACCGTCAGCCCCAGAAACACCTGACCCGTAGTCGCAACGAGATCATCAAGTTGATCGTACAATGCGAGATCCTTGTCGGCCGGGTCGTTGTCCCAAATCCCCAATCGATAGAAACCCGTGGCGATCAGGCCATCGGCACCACTGTCCGGAAGTTCATCTCCAGCCAATTGTTCCCGAATGAACCGGTCGTAGGGCTTATCGCTGTTGAATGCTCGAATGACGTAGTCGCGGTACCGCCAGGCGTTTGGTTTAGCCTCGTCGGTCTCGTAACTGTTGGTCTCAGCAAAGCGCACTAGATCTAGCCAATGACGTCCCCACTTCTCGCCGTAATGCGGGGACTCCAGCAAGCGATCAACCAGGTTTTCCCAAGCTTGTGCAGATGGGTCGTGAACGAAGGCCTCGACGGCCTCGGGCGTCGGAGGCAAGCCGGTGAGATCGTAGGTGACCCTTCGAATCAACGTCGTCCGGGTCGCTGCCTTCGGAACCGTCAGGCCCTTTTGCCGCAGGCGCTCAGCGATGAAGGTATCAATAACATGACCGGGCACCTCACCCTGCCTCTGCGCCGCCCAGGCCGGCGGCACCGTCTGCCGCACGGGTTGGAAGGACCAATGTGAACGCCTCGGATCCCGCGACGGAACGGAGTTTGAAGAGGTCGACGAAATCAAAGATCCGCCTTCAGCGCCTGCGCCCGCGACGGACAGCATCGCCACTAATCCCAGTATTAGCGCAGCAACGCAGTCCGTCAGCCGACTCCGAATAGAGGCCAAACACGGTGCCATGGAAACTCAGTTCACTTGCGCGGCGGCAAGATGGCGACCACCGGGGTCGAATTGCCAAAGCGGGTGAAATCCTTCCAGGCCCAAACCACCTTCTTCTCGTGGGTCACTTCGATGAACTGGGGATTCTCCGGACCAGCATGGCAGTTGCCGATGAGCGTATTGCCATTAGGCAGGCGATCCACACAGGTAATCCAAGCCAGCGTGATGCCGTTGAGATCGTTCTGGCTCACCTGCCACACGATCTTTCCCGCGCGATCTACCTCGAGAACGCTGTGGCTATTGCCGCCGCCGATGAGGGTGTTTCCATTGGCCAGTCGGATGGCGCTGTAGGCCTGATTGCCCCAGGCTTCTGGACCATGACCACCCTTGCGCTCCTTGCCAAAGAGAGGGATGTCGTACTGCCAGACGATCTTGCCTTTGGCATCGTATTCACGGATCCGACCGTCGGCCTCATGGGTCACCAGGTAATTGCCATTGGCGATCTTGCGGACCCGGCGGGTATCGGAATGCGCGTTCGGATGATCGACTTGCAACTTCACCTCGCGCTGCACCTTGCCGTCATGATCCACCTCGATGATCCGGGCCGGGCCGGACTCGGCGATCATCGTTAGGCCATTTTCTACCCGCTGAAAGGCATGCACCTCGACCGGTTTGCCGGGGTTGGCCTTTGCCGCGTCGTATTCCCAAACCACTTTCTTGTCGCGGTTGACCTCTTGAACCTTTGTCCATCCCTGCTGAAGGAGCACGTTGCCATTGGGCAACACGTGCGCATCGTGGATGGCACCGACAGGGATCTCCCACTCGAAGGAACCATCCGGCGCGAGGATAGCCAGACGGTGGGTCGAATCATCAGCAGCGAGGATCCGGCGGCCCGGAATCGACAGGTCAGCAGCGTGGATCGCGAGGGTGGCGGTGACGGCAAAGATTCTGGCCAACACGGCCAGACGAGAGCCA
>SXXZ01000359.1 GCA_005789375.1 Verrucomicrobiales bacterium
CAACGTGATCCATCAGGAAGTGCTCAGCGCTCGGGGCAGCGCCTTGCACAGCCAGCGAGCCGCCGGAGAGAAGCATTCCGAATTCCTAGCCAGCACCGATAACTGGTTCCGGCCCACGACCCTGCGGGTGGGCCCCGACGGGGCGTTGTATGTCGCCGACATGTACCGTTTCATCCTCGAGCATCCGGAGTGGATTTCCCCGGAGATGCAGGCTCGGGTGAATCAGCGAGCGGGCGACGATCGTGGACGCATCTACCGCATCTCCCCTCGCGGTGCCGTGCGGCGTCCGGTGCCGAAGCTGGGCCTTCTGGACACAGCGGGGCTGGTCGCGGCCATGGATTCCCCCAATGGCTGGCAGCGGGACTCGGTTCAAAGACTTCTGGTTCAACGAGGTGACGCAAGCGCCGCCGCCGGCCTGCGCGGGTTCATGTCGCCCGACCACCGCCCGCAAGTTCGGGTGCAGGCCTTGGCCACCTTGGGTTTGCTGAAAGGGGGCCTCGATGCAGCGACGGTGATCACGGCCCTAGCCGACCCACATCCGGGAGTCCGACGCCAAGCCTTGGAGCAATCGGAACGGTTGGCATCCAGTCACCCGGAGGTCTTCCCGGCAGTTCTCGCGCTGGCGAGGGATCCGGAGGCCTCGGTGCGATTGCAGGCGGCCTTCACGTTGGGGCAATGGCCCGCGGAGCAGGCCGAACCGGTCTTGCGCGAACTGGCCACCCGGGATGGCGGCGATGAACTCATCCTCACGGCGATCCAGACCTCTTTGCGACCGGACAGTGCGCTGTTCACCGCATTAAAGTCAGGCCAGAAGCCCGCGCCCGCGGCGACGACCCCCGTTCTGAAACCGAGTTCGGTCGATCGAGCGCAGGTCATCGCGCAGTACACCGCCAGCACCGCGTTACTGAAGGGCGACCCCCAACGAGGCCACGGTGCTTTCACAAGCCTGTGTGCCGGATGTCATCGCCTGCGGGGCGAAGGCCAGGAGGTGGGCCCCGATCTCGGCATGGTTGCTGGCAAACCCTTGGACTGGATGCTCCTGGCCATCCTGGATCCCAGTCAGGCTGTTGAGGCCCGCTACCGCGCTTGGACCCTGCAACTCACCGATGGGGAATCCCTCACCGGACTCATCGCGGCCGAGACGGCCAACAATTTGGTGATGCGGTATGCCGGCACCAGCGAGCAACCCATCCTGCGTTCGGCCATTCGCAGCATCACCGCCCAGTCCGCCTCCCTCATGCCCGCTGGTTTCGAGTCGGCATTGAAGCCTCAGGAGTTCGTCGACTTGTTGGCCTGGATCCGAGGCGAGTGATCCGGTTCGTGGCCCGCTCGGGTGTCTCACTCCTGAAGGAAGCTCAACAGGCGGCGGGCTTCGGGGAGCAGGAAATGGAAGTCGGTGAAGGGTTCGAAGCCGATGTCTTGCCAGCGCACGTGGCCCTCGCCATCCACCAAGAAAACCCCGTGCAAGGCAGTGCCCTCGAAGTCGTCGTGAGCATGCCATTTCTTGAAGGCCGCCAGCGTCGGGTCGGCCGCCAGAGGGAATGAAATCCGACCGTCCTTGCCGGCCTTTTCCCGCGTCTTGGCCAGGCCTTCGACGGTCTCGGTGCTAATGGCCAAGATATCGATCCCGGCCTTCTTAAACTCTTCGGTCCGGGGAGCGAGCAGGCGAAGTTGCTCGACACAATGCAGGCATCCGCCGCCCAGGTAGAAGACCAGCAGCACCGGGCGTCCGCGGAAATCGGCCAAGGTGATGGGCTTGCCGTCCGAGCCGGTGACCGCAAGGGGCGGGGCTGGCTGCGGGTTCCAGCGGAAAGATCCCAGCGAGTCGTGCGCGGGCCGGGTTCCGGAGTCGGTCGGATAGGTGGCCGCCGGTCGCCAGTCCGAGCCGGTGTCCGAAGCCTTGGCGGCGGCAATCACCGGGGCTAGACGGCGTACGATGGGGAGGTGGGTGTCCATCCGGGCGCTGAGACCCCGCAAGGTCGCGAAGGTCTTCAGGGCTTCATTGGTTTGGCCGGCCTTCCACTGGAGTTCGGTTTGCACGGCCAGCGGGTGCACTTGGTTGGCTGCGGCGTCCACGGCCTCTTTGGCCAGCTTCAAGGCCTGATTGGTGTTCCCGATTTGGAACCACATCGCGGCCAGACGTTCTTTGGAGACGGTCTTCAGGGCCTCCAGACGCTTGGGCAGGTCGTTGGTTTCGCCGGCGTGCACATTCAGACCCACGCGCAGTTCCTCGATGAAGTTTTCCAAGTTCTCCATGGGTTCTGTGGTGCGCTTCACGGCCTCCGCGATGGCCGAATCGATTTCGCCGCGGCCTTTTTTATCGGCCTTGGCCTTGGCCTCGGCGGCATCCACATGGGCCCGACGTTCTTCGCGCAGCACTCGGATGGCCGCCTCGATGGATTCGATTTGCTCCGAGACGCCCACGCGGTTGCCTTTTCCGAGATGGGCCAACCCGAGCAGGCGCGCCCGTCGGCCTTGCTCGTCGGCCAGAACGGTCGGTTCTAAATAGGGGGTCTGACTGAGTCGCAGGGCTTCGTCCCACAGTTCCCAGCGCAGCAGTGTCTCCATGAGGCGTCGGCGCCCGTGGGACCCGGTGCCCCGCTTGTCGTAGGCGATCCCGTTGGTCTGCTTGTCGAGGGTGTTGAAACCGGGATGCCGGGGCATCTCGATCATGTTGACGCACAAATCTACCGCTCGGCTCACCTGTCCGATGTAGTTGTAGGTTTGTACCAACCACTCGCTGTTGTGCGCGTAGTTGTGGATGTGGTCGGGCAACAAGCGGTCGGCCATCAACTGGCTGTTGTCTACGCGCACCGAAGCCTCCTGTTGCCACGCCATGTCGGGGTAGCGCTTGAGCTTGTTGAAGGTGTGCCCAGCCATGTGCCACTGATGGGCCACGCCCGGGGAGCTCTGGCCGGATTTCGAGGCTGAGGGAATCGCCCGGATGGCCGACTCGTCTTTCTCACCGTCCCAGAGGTGGATGCGGTAGTGGTGCGCCGGGTGCATGGGTTGCTGCGCGAAGACCTCCTTGAGAATGGATTCGACCGCTTGAGCGCTCCCGATGGGCCAACCCTTGTAGCTGCTGTCCCACACGTGAACTGCGAGGAAGGCCTTGGCCTCCACGTCTTCGGGAAACTCGAAGATGATGTTCTCGAGCGCGCGGGTGTAGTCGCGGCGGCGGTCCTTCTCGTCGCGCTTCGGGTCCTTGTGGAACTCGGCCAAGGACTCGATCCAGAGTTTCTCGCGGCGATGGACGGTTCCCTTGCGGCGGTCGGCCTCCTTGATGAATCCGGCCGCGCGGGTGGCGTTGTTGGCGTTGGCCATGGCCATACCCCAGTAGGCCATGGCGCAGTTCGTATCGTGGAAGGCCGACTCGCGGAAGGAACGCTCGGATTCCAAGTACCAGAACCCGTGCAACTGGCCCACGCCTTGCAGGAAAAACTTTCGGGCTACGTCGTTGGTGGTGGTGATGTCGAAGTGGATCTCCGGCATTCCCGACATGAGCCGGGCATGTTGGCGCAGGCCCTCGTTGAAGATCTGCCCGTGCATGGAGTGGCCCGGATCCACCGTCATGGCGTCGTCGGGCGCGGCCTTGGTTGGGTCGCCGTCATGGGCCAACCCGGAGAGGATTCCGCCGAGGAGGAAGACTCCCAGCCACAGAGAACGCCCGAGACATAGCATGGCCAGAGGCTAACCGTGAGACGCCGGGGGCCAAGAGGGATCTTGTAGCTCCGACTAACGATTTTCGCGCAAGCAGTAGAGGCGCGAGGCGGTGCGGATGAAGAGTCGGTCCCCGGCGATGGCAGGAGTGGCCATGCACAATTCGCCCAAGGCATTGACCCGCTCCAACTGGTAGGGGTCCCTACTATTGACCACATAAGTGTCGCCGTCTTCGCTGAGGCAGAAGACCCGCCCGCGGTAGGCCCAGGGTGAGGCGGTGAAGCCGGCCGTTCCGTCGACCTTGATCCGCTGCTTGCCGTAGAGTTCCCGGCCGGATCGAGCATCGCGGCAGCTCAGAAAACCGAAATCCCACAACACATAGAATCGGCCGTCGTAAGCCAAGGGTGACGGATTGTACGGGGCAGCGTTGGCTTCCATCCAGGCGATGGTGGCGCTTTCCCGGGCTCCTTCCGCCAGGGTGAGATCGCCGACTCCGCCGGGGCGAATGGCGTAGACGGGCTTGTTGAGCTTGAGGTTGTCACCGACGTACCCCGCGCCGACATACAGCAACCCCTCGGCCTCGAACGGGGTGGGGATGACGATCGTCGAGGGTCCTTGCAGTTGCCACAGCACCTTGCCTGTCAGGTCGTAGCTGCGGATTTGAGTGCGGCCCGGAACCACCAGTTCGGTGCGCTTGGGGTTTTTCCAGAGGTAGGGGGTGCTGAAGTTGCTGGGTTCATCGCGCGGGACTTGCCACAGGATCTTGCCTGTCTTGGCGTCAAAGGCGCTCAAGGTCGAAGCCTCTTCGTTGTCGTTCACCACATACACCCGTCCCTCGTGCAAGACCGGGGAAGCGGAGGTGCCCCATCCGTAGCGCATCTTGTGGGGTTGCAGCGGTTGCGACCAAACCACTTTGCCTTGGAGATCGAGGCAGAACAGCCCCACCGATCCAAACAGCACGTACACGTGCTTGCCGTCGGTGACCGGGGTCTCGGAGGCATAGCTATTCTTGAGGTGGATGGGCGTGGTCGGAACCGCTCCGTGAAGCTCGGTGCTCCAGAGGGTCTTGCCGGAGTCGCGGTCGAGGCACAGGGCCATCCAGCGTTGGCGCTGCTTCGGGGGTTCCGGGCGGTCGCCGCCGAAATACAGACCCTTCTTCGGAGCCTCCAGTTCTCCCTCGCTCACTGCCGTGGTGAGGAACACCCGTTTTCCCCACACGATCGGCGAAGACCACCCGCGTCCGGGAACCTCTGCACGCCAGGCAACATTCGTTTCCGGGCCCCAGACCAAGGGCAGCCGATCCGAGGTGCCGACTCCGCGGCTTTCAGCCCCGCGGAATTGCGGCCAGTTGGCCTGGGCGGTTGCGTTCTGCGCCAGCGCGAAGGTGAGCGCCAGAGCGACGCCAGCAGCCAGCCATCGCTGCCCGATTCGCATTCCCCACACGCCGACGTCTGTCTTCATCCGCCTTGGCTAACGATCTCTGTGAAGGGAGGCAACTTCCATCGGCTAAAGCACGATGGGTTTCAGGTCCGGCCTACGCCAAAACTGGGCGCACCACTTCGCCGGAGACGTCGGTGAGGCGGAAGTCGCGGCCGGCGTGGCGGTAGGTGAGGCGTTCGTGGTCGAAGCCCAGCAGGTGGAGCATGGTGGCGTGCAAGTCGTGGACGCTCACGGGGTTCTCGACCGCGCGGAACCCGAACTCGTCGGTGGCGCCATGAGCCACGCCGCCCCGGACGCCGCCGCCCGCCAGCCAGACGCTGAAGCCGTAGTGGTTGTGGTCGCGGCCCAGCTTAGACTTACCGCTGTCGCCGAGTTCCACCGAGGGCGTGCGCCCGAACTCGCCGCCCCAGAGGATGAGCGTGTCGTCGAAGAGGCCGCGCTGTTTGAGGTCGGTGATGAAGGCGGCGATGGGGCCATCAATCTCGGCGGCGTTCTTCCGGTGATTGGCCTCAATGTTGTCGTGATGGTCCCAGGGTTGCCCGGCTCCGTGCCACAACTGCACCACCCGGACTCCGCGCTCGAGCAACCGCCGGGCGATGAGCGTCTGCCGGCCGTGCACGGTGTCACCGTACATGGCCCGGACGGAGGCCGGTTCGCGGGACAAATCGAAGGCGTCGCTGGCTTCCATTTGCATGCGGAAGGCCAGCTCGAACGATTCGATGCGCGCCTCCAGTCGAGGATCCGATCCGTGGTCGCTCCGGTGGGCGGCATTGAGCGAGGCCAGAAGATCCAGCTGCCGGCGTTGCATGCCCGGGGTGGCGTGCGGGCTGCGGATATTCTCGATGAGCCGCTCCACCTCGCGGTGCTGCGGATCGACGAAGGTTCCCTGGAACACGCCGGGTAGGAAGGCCGATTGCCAGTTCTCGGAGTCCTTGATGGGCAAGCCGCCGGGGCATAGCGAGACGAAGCCCGGCAAGTTCTGGTTCTCGGTACCGAGCCCATACAGCGCCCAGGATCCGAAGCTGGGCCGTGGCTGCACGCTGTCGCCGCAATTCATGAGCATGAGCGAAGGCTCGTGATTGGGCACTTGCGCATGCATGGAGCGGATGACGGCGATGTCGTCGGCATGGGCGGCGGTGCGGGCGAAGAGTTCGCTGATTTCTAAACCGCTTTGCCCGTAGCGCGAGAACTGGAAGGGCGAGGG
>SXXZ01000360.1 GCA_005789375.1 Verrucomicrobiales bacterium
ATCGAAGCGTCGGAAGTCCCGAAGAGCCTGTCCCTTGTCCGAGGAGCCTGTCCCTTGTCCGAAGAGCCTGTCCCTTGTCCGAAGAGCCTGTCCCTTGTCGGGTGGGTCAAAATGGCGCGCTGGGGTAAATTGGGGCTTTCCTGGGCTTTTTGGGGCTGGTTGCATTTCCGCGATGTCGAAAACTGCGTTTTTGTTTGCGGGTCAGGGGGCCCAGTCGGTGGGGATGGGCAAAGACCTCGCCGCGACGTTTCCAACGGCCAGGGCGCTGTTCGATCAGGCGAATCAGGTCCTCGGCTACGATTTGGCCTCGATCTGCTTCGAGGGACCGGAGTCGGCGTTGACGCAAACCGAGAATGCTCAACCGGGAATTTATCTGGTGAGCTGGGTGGCGCTGAGGTTGCTCCAAGAACGGGTGCCCTCCTTACAGGCAGATGCGACCGCCGGTTTGTCGCTGGGGGAATTCACGGCGCTGGCTGCAGCGGGAGCGATGTCCTTCGAAGACGGGCTGATGATCACTCGGCTTCGGGGCCGTTTCATGCAGGAGGCTTGCGATGCGACTCGCGGCGGGATGGCGGCGGTGATCGGGCTCGATGAGGGTCTGTGCCGGGAGGTATGCGAGGCCACTGGCGTGACGCTGGCCAATCTCAATTGCCCGGGCCAAATTGTGATTTCAGGTGATTTGGACCGGATTCCAGCCGCAGTGGAGGCGGCGAAAGCCAAGGGAGCCAAGAAGGCAATTTCTCTGACGGTCGCCGGCGCATACCATTCTCCGCTGATGGCTTCGGCCCAACCGCGTTTGTCGGAGGCGTTGGCTCAGATTCCACTTCGGAATCCGCAGGTGCCGGTGGTCTCCAATGTCACAGCCCTGCCACATGGTTCGGCTGAGACGATTTCTCCGATCCTTGTCGATCAGGTGACATCTTCAGTGCGTTGGGAGGCGAGCATGCGCTATTTACTCGCTCAGGGATTCACTCGGTTCATCGAATTTGGCCCCGGTTCTGCCCTCAACGGATTCCTGCGCCGGATCGATAAGTCCGCCCAAGGTTTCAATGTTTGTGACGTCGCCAGTTTGGAAGCCACTGTCCAAGCTTTGGGTGGGGTTTGAGACACCCGTTGCTCAGAAGTGCATTGCAGAGCAGTTTGAGACATGAGCGATCGGGAAACTGAATTGGATGCCCCCAGCAATCCAGAGACGGGACGGGCTGAAGAACATCAGTTGCCCCCGGATTTCATTTTTGTGCTGTGCGCGGCGCTCGCAGGTGGTCTGCCCGCGGGGATCTTCACGACATTGATCTCTGAGCCGGGTCGCTCGGGATCCCCGATTTATGGCCTCCTCCTGCCTTGGGGGATCTTGCCGTTTTTCTTGGTGCTGGTGGCAGGGTGGCAGGGGCGCAACTCACCGGATTTACGACGGTTGGCGTGGTTTACTTCTGCGGCCTCGGTGTTGGGCCTGCTGGCCCACGGCTATGCGTTCTTCTTTCTTCCGGGTTTCAATGATGCCCGAAAGTGGTTTTTAATTGTTCCCCTGTGGCAATGGCTCCTCATCGCCCGACCGGCCTTGCGTTGCGCCTTTCACGCCCGCACCGGGTCCTGAGGCTACCGGGCTTGCAGGGTGTGTCCTGACCTACACCTAGCTCACCTCTGGCCCGAGCCCGCTCCGCGTCACTGCTTTCCGAAGAGGTTTGGTGCGGCTGCTTGTGCGAGTTCACGGCTGCGCTGATGGATTTCCAAACCGGTACTACAGCCCAATGCGAACTGAGCAATTTCTTGGGCTTCGGAAAGCCGCAGGCGGCGCAGCAGGAACTTCACTGCCGGAATGAGTGCTGGCGTGACGCTCAGTTCATGCACTCCCAACCCCACCAATAGAGGGACTAAAGCGGGTTCTCCGGCCATTTCACCGCACACCCCGACCGGGCGTCCGTGTCGGTTGGCTGCTTGCACCGTCATGTGTATGAGACGCACCACTGCCGGGTGAGTGGGTTGATAAAGTCGAGCAACGCGCTCGTTGAGTCGGTCGACCGCGAGCGTGTAACCGGTGAGATCGTTCGTGCCGATGCTGAGGAAATCAGATTCGCGCGCTAGGTCCTCGGCGATGAGCGCCGCTGACGGAATTTCGATCATCACACCCACAGGCACCGAATCGCAGAAAGGGATTCCCTCGGCCCGAAGTTCTTCTTTGCAGGAGGCCAGAATAGTTTTGGTCGCCCGCAACTCTTCCAAAGCCGACACCATGGGCAATAGGATCCGCACTTTGCCGTGGCACCCAGCTCGAAGGATCGCCCGAAGTTGGCCTCGGAATAGTTCCGGGCAGTCCAAACTAATGCGGATAGCCCGCCATCCGAGAAACGGGTTGGGTTCGCCCTGGCGCTGGAGGTCTCCGGGCATCTTGTCTCCGCCGAGGTCCAAGGTGCGGATGATGGCGGTTTGGCCCGGGCGTGTCTGGGAAGCCACCGCACGATACGCCTCAAATTGCTCTTCTTCGGTCGGCGGGGTGCTGCGGTTGAGAAAGAGAAATTCCGTCCGGAACAGGCCGATGCCATTGGCTCCGCTGGCTTGAACCGAGGCCATGTCTTCGGGCCCTTCGATGTTGGCCTCGAGAAGGATGGGGTGTCCGTCGAGGGTCACCGCCGGTTGTTCGCGCAGCAGTGCGAGCTTTTCTTCGAAGAGCGCACGGCGCTGCTTGAGTTGGCCGTACTCGAAGAGTGTCTGATCGGTCGGATTGAGCGTGAGCACTCCTCCGTGGCCATCCAGCAGCGCGTACTCACCGTCCTGAATAGAGTCGAGCAGGGGGCCGAGTCCGACGACCGCCGGGATGCCCATTTTTCGGGCCATGATGGCGGTGTGACTGGTCTTGCCGCCGGCTTCGGTGGCGAAGCCGAGCACATGCTTCCGATCCAACAGGGCTGTCACGCTCGGCGCCAGATCGTGGGCCACCAGAATGCAGGGCTCGGAAAGTTTCTCGAGGTCGTGATTTTGGACCGCGCCCGAGAGGTGATCCAACACCCGACCGGCCACGTCGCGCAAATCTGCGGCCCGCTCCCGCAGGTAGGCGTCATCTACCGAACCCAGCACTGAGACGTACTTTTCAAACACGTCATTGAATGCGGCCTCTGAACAACTGTGCTCGGTGCGGATCTTGCGCAGAACTTCGTTGAGCAAGGTGGAGTCTTCTAGCACCAACAGGTGAGCCTCGAAGAGGCCGGCCTCGTCGGCTCCCATCGCCGCAGAAACCTGATCTCGCACTTTCTGGATATCATGCCGGGTACCCAAAAGAGCCCGGTTGAGGCGCTCGATTTCGCTCTCAATGGCCTCGGGCGCGATCGTCTCCCGCGAGATCTGACGTCGGGCCTGCCCTACCCGCAGGATGCGGGCATGAGCTACACCATCCGAAACCGCAATTCCGTGGTAGGTGCGCGCTCCCGAACGGGCTGGTTGCTCGGCCATGTTGCTGAGGCTATGGGCCGGAGGGTGGGTGCGTGAACCATTTTTGTCTCGGAGGGTCCGGGTTTTTGGTTCAGGGATTCGTGCCTTGACCTCCGGTCCATCGCCCGCGACAAGAGCTCCATGCACCTCCGAATCCCTCCTGACTCCGTCCGTCTCCTGCTGGCCACCGCTGCCGTAGGGTTGCTTTCGACGGGGTGCGCCTATTTGCATTCCGAGGCCTCTACGCCGCGGCTTCACTCGTTTTCCAAACAGGAATTGAGCAATGAGTTCTGGGCGGAGGGCGCGTGTTTTGGGGATATTAATCGGGACGGTGTGGCTGATGTGATTTCGGGCCCGTTCTGGTATGAAGGCCCCACCTTCAAGGTGCGCCACGAATACGCTCCGGCCGACCACGTTTCTAAGAGCAAGCGCAACGGGGCCGAGGTGACCTTCCGCGGTTACAAAGGCGGGTTGGGCAATGAGAACGAATACAGTGCCAACTTCTTCGCTCATTCGGCCGACATCAACGGTGATGGCTGGACTGACATCCTAATCTTGGGTTTCCCCGGCGAGAATTCCTGGTGGTTCGAGAACCCGGGCAAAGGCGTTACCACCCATTGGAAGCGCCACGTCGCGCTCGATGTCACCGACAACGAGTCGCCCCGCTGGGTGGACATCACCGGCGACGGTCGCCTGGAAATCGTCTGCTCCAGCAAGGGCCGCTATGGGTACGCCTCTCCCGACCCGAAGAACCCCACGGCCCCGTTCACGTGGCATCCGCTGTCACCTGACAAGAAGTACCACCGGTTCACCCACGGTCTTGGTGTGGGTGACGTCAATGGCGACGGCCGTATGGATTTGCTCGAAAAGGACGGTTGGTGGGAGCAGCCGGCCTCGCTGGCTGGTGACCCGGTGTGGAAGCACCACCCGGTCTCCTTCGGCTTGGGCGGCTCGCAGATGTATGCCTATGACGTTAATGGCGATGGGCTCAATGATGTGATCACCAGCCTCGCGGCCCACGGGTATGGATTGGCCTGGTATGAGCAGTCGAAGGTGGGCTCCGAGATTCACTTCAAGGAGCACATCATCATGAACAAGGAAGTCTCTGAGAACACCTACGGCGTGAAGTTCAGCCAACTCCATGGGATTGATTTGGTGGACATCGATGGCGACGGACTCAAGGACATCGTGACCGGC
>SXXZ01000361.1 GCA_005789375.1 Verrucomicrobiales bacterium
AATCCGGTTCGGGCAGCCAAATCGCGATCGTGCGTCACGAGGACCAACGCGGTGCCGGCTCGGGCATTCAGTTCAAATAGCAGCTCGGTAATCTTCACAGCCGTGGCCGGGTCCAGATTACCGGTGGGCTCATCAGCGAACAAAATGCGGGGCTGGTTTATGAACGCTCGAGCCAACGCCACACGCTGCTGCTCGCCGCCCGACAGTTGCGCTGGATAATGGTGGAGTCGCTCCGACAGTCCGACCCATCCCAGCAACTCACGAGCCCGTCCCTCAGCCTCGGAAGAGCCCTTCAATTCGGCAGGAACCAGAACGTTCTCGAGTGCGGTGAAGGTGGGTAGGAGCTGAAAATTCTGGAAGACGAACCCGACATACTCATTACGGATACGAGCGCGGCCATCTTCGTCGAGAGCCCCCAGATCGTGACCTGCCAACCGAACCACACCGCCGGTGGGATAATCTAGGCCTGCACACAATCCCAGCAGGGTCGTCTTCCCAGAACCGCTGGGGCCAACGATGGCACAGGTCTCGCCCGGCAACAGGCGCAGGTCGACTTGGTCCAGCACGGTCAATCGACTGCCGTCACTGGTCGAGTGAACCTTGCTCAGGTTACGAACTTCGAGAATGGGCTCGGTCACGCGGTGAGCGAAGCAGAGGGAGGATTCCAAGGCGAGTCGATGGTGCCCGAACGAGCGGGATTGCTTGTCTGGGAGTCTTACTGTTCTAGGCGGCCCTTGATCCAACGGATCCCGCGGCCGATCCCCGGAACATGATCCCAAAGTCCGGCCGCACTGTCCCAGTAATCTTGGTGGATGAGAACTCGGCCCTGATCATCGAAGCGAACCAAGGTCATTCCTAAGGTGCGAATCGTTTCGCCCGCTGCGACCTTCTTCATCCGAACATCCATGGTCCAACGCACATAATAAAAACCGTCGGCCGAGCGGGTTACATCTTCGATGTTGGCCGTGATGCTCTCGGCGGCCTCCACGGTCGCCTGAAAATAAGTCTGGATGTTGGTGGCACCGCGCCGGCTCACCAAGGTGTCGTTGAGGTAGGCATCTGGAGCGTAGACAGTCAGGGTCTGGCTGCGGACCGAATCGGCATCAATACGCGACAAGAACAGCTTGAGCCGCTCGATCCCTTGCCGTTCCGCCGAAGAACCGACCACCACCGTGGGGCGTGCCTCCATTTCGGCCCGTACGACCCGGAAGCCGGCAGCACTGTCGGTCACTCGAGGCACGCCCGAGCAACCCAACCCAATCACCAAAAATAATCCACCCAGGCAAAACAGGAAAACCCACTTCATAGGTTAATCCTGCTCTGCCTGAGTTGAAATGCAACCCAGCGGGTTTTGTACCGATTCAGCGCACTAACTCGTAGGCCGCTCCCTTGAGGTACTCGGTCTCGGGAATGCTCGGCAGGATCGGATGATCCGGAGACTGCGAGTAGGTCGCAACCCGACGCAGGAGCTTGCGCTGGTCGTAGGCCGCGCTCAGGGCCACATCCTCGAAGAGGCGGCCATCGACGTGGTGCGAACAGCAGAAGGTTGCCAGCGTGCCTCCGGGCTTGAGCAGTTTCAGCGCACGCACATGGATCTCCTTGTATCCACGCAAGGCGTCAGGCACCGAGGCCCGATTTCGGGTAAAGCTCGGAGGATCGAGAATGATTAGGTCAAACATCGGCACCAATCGTTCATTGGGGCCGGTGGCTGTTTTGGCCTTGAGCCAATCGAAGACGTTGCACACCTCGAACTGGGTGTTGCCTGAGAGTCGGTTCCGCTCGGCATTGATGCGGGCGGCCTGAACGGCGTCTTCGCTCTGATCCAACGCGATGACTTGGCGAGCTCCACCACGAGCACAGTGCAGGGCGAATCCGCCCACGAAAGTGAAGCAATCCAGGACCACAGCATCCTTGGCAATGGCTCCAACGCGGGCCTGGTTGACCTGTTGATCTAAATACATGCCGGTCTTGTGTCCTGCACGCAAATCGACAGTGAATTTCAGTCCATTGATGGCGACATCGACTGTCTCGACCGGCTCTCCAGCCAGGAGGCCCGACAACGGAGGCAATCCCTCAAACTGCCGGGAAGCGATCTCGTTGCGCTCGTACACCGACTGGGGCTGAAGCACCTTTTGGATGGCCTTTACGATGTCCGCCTTGTGCTTTTCCATGCCCAGCGAGCTGATCTGAAGGACCACCACATCACCGTACTTGTCGATGATTAGTCCGGACAGCTGGTCCGCCTCGGCACTCACCACGCGAAAGGAGGTGGCATCGGGCATTTGACGCTTACGGACCGCCAACGCGGCCCGGAATCGTTCCACGAAGAATTCGCAGTTTACCTCGACCCGTTCGGTGGAGAGCATTCGCACCTGGATCTTGGAGCGCGAGTTGTAGAAACCAACGCCCAGGAATCGATGGCGATGGTCTTTTAACTGCACCAATTCACCGTCGGTGGGCGGTTCAGAACTGCGTTGGATGGAGCTTGAGTAAACCCAAGGGTGTCCGGCAATGAGACGATCGGCTTCACCAGGTTTCACCACCAGGGTGATCAGAGAGGTTTCCATTTTTGTAAACAAACGTACAACTGCGTAGAAATGACAGGATGCTGGAAAAATCAGATTCTGAAAAGTTTTTTGTAACACCCCTGTCACAGGAATTTATTTTTTGCGGCTTTTGGCTTTCGTTGGGATCGGCTCCTCCGTCTAGGCTCCACTCATGCGAAGGCTCATCGGCTTCCTGTTTCTAAGCCTTGCCGGAATTCTCCTAGCCCAACACGCGCCTCCCTCTCCGGCCTGGTCGGAGGCGACAGAGGGGAGTAAGCGTTTTCAACTCAGCTCCGGACTCCGACTCGATGTCTGGGCCGCGGAACCCCAACTGAGTAACAGCGTGGCTTTTGCCTTCGATGGCAAAGGACAAGCCTATCTGGCCGAGTCAGACCGTTGGGCCATCAGTGTCTTCGACATCACTCAAAAAACCAACTGGCTCTTGGCCGACATGGCCTTTCGCAGCGTCGCCGACCGGGGTGCCTTCCTCACCAATACTTTTGCCACCAACCTGAGCGTTTTAACGCGAGAGAGCGAAGTTGTGCGACGGTTGGCCGATCGGAATGGGGATGGACGGGCCGATCACTCGGATATTGTTGCGCAGGGGTTTCGCGATGCGGTGGATGGGACGGCTGCGGGTGTGCTGGCGTCTCGAGATGGGCTTTATTTCGCTAATATTCCAAGCCTCTGGCGATTGCCCTACCCCAGCGTTTCCCGCACCGCCACTCCGATCAATGCCCCACGGATAAACCCCTTGGTCAGCGGTTTCGGAGTCCACATCGGCGTCTCCGGCCATGACCTGCATGGGCTAATCCAGGGACCCGACGGGCGCATCTACATGAGCTTTGGCGACCGGGGCGCGAGCCTGACCAACCGCGAAGGACGGCGCATCCACCTTCCAGACTGTGGCGGAGTGCTCCGCTGCGAACCCGACGGCCGTTTGCTGGAGGTCTTCTGCCAAGGACTGCGCAATCCCCAGGAACTGGCCTTCGACGACGAAGGCAACCTCTGGACGGTCGATAACGATACTGCTGGAGCGGATCCCTGCCGTGTGCTGCACCTGGTCGAAGGCGGTGATTATGGGTGGCGGACCAGTTACCAGCACATGGAGGGATTCGGCCAGTGGGTGAAGGAAGAACTGTGGAAGGGCGGACGCGATGGAATCTTGCCCTTGGCGGGCACCGTCAGCCAGGGCCCCAGCGGACTGGCTTTCTATCCCGGAACCGGTTTCGGAGAGCGTCTGGCCGGAACCTTCTTACACGCGGATTTTCCGGGCGGCGTCTGGGCGTACACCGTGAAACCTGCGGGCGTGAGTTTCGTCGTGGATCGGAAGGAGAAATTTCTCTGGAACTGCTGGCCGACCGATGTGGATTTCGGTCCCGATGGAGCGGCCTATGTCTTGGACTGGGTGAGCGGCTGGGGACAAACCCCTCGCGGTCGGATTTACCGGATCACCCCGACCCAAACACCGACGGACGCTGAGGCCACCCTCGTGGCACAAGTCCGCCGACTCCTGTCCGAGGGGTTTGCCGAACGACCCGATGGGGAGGTCGTCGCATTGCTAGCCCATGCCGACCGCCGGATCCGGCTGGAGTCCCAATGGGAACTGGCCCGACGCGGTACCGCCGTCCTTGATCCGCTGGTCCGAATCGCGAAAGAGGGAACCTCGTTGTCACGCCGACACGCCGTCTGGGCCTTGGGGCAGCTGGCGCGACGGGAGGTCGGCTCAGCCACGACCCGCGCCTTACAATCTCTGGTTCCACTCCTCAGCGGACCAGACGCCGTCTTGGCACGGTGTGCCGCCCAGACGCTGGCAGAAAACGGGCTCGTGGCTGCACATCCAGCTCTGGTCGCCTTGCTGGATTCGCCCGACATGGGTCGCCGCGCAGTGGCCATCGATGGATTGCGCGTCCTCCGCTCTCACCGCAGCCGGGACCGATTCGAAGCCGAATCTGCAGGTCCTATCCGTCCAGACCCGGGCAGCGCCCAGCGCCTGCCCTTCTCCCTGCAATTTCCATGGAAGGCTTTCCGCCAGGCTGTGCTCATGGATGGTGGGTCGGACCTCTTCCTCAGATCGATGGCCGAACGCTGCCTGCGCAATGAACGCGCCGAGCGCGGCGAGTCCCGAAGTGCTCTGGCCGAGGCGGCCTCCGATGCCGACCCGCGAATCCGGGAACTGGCCGTCGGTGCGATCCGTTGGATCCGTAAGGAAGAGCCGACTTTCTCAGGAGAATCTTCGGAAGACCTCCTGCGATTTCTTGCTGACAGTCATCCGGCGGTGGTCACGGCCGCCGCCCGAACGCTCTATGACGTCCCGTGCGTCGAAGGCCTGCCGGCACTGGCCCAGTTCATCACCCGAGTGGATTGCCCCACGAATTTGCTCACGCGAGTCATCCAAAGCTGCCTCCGTCTCGGCGCACCGCAGCATGCCCAGCAATTGGCCCAGTTGGCCAAACGCCGGGATGCACCCAATTTCGCCCGCATCGGGGCTCTGGAAGCGTTGGCCGACTGGGGGCAACCGCCACAATTGGACCCGGTGGTGGGTTTATGGCGACCGGCATTTGGTGGGGCTGCTCCGTTCGAACTGAAGTTTCCTATCGAAGCCAACCCAACCGGCGAAGGCTCCCTACGCAGTCGAGGAGAAGAACCCCTTTCTCCGATCCAACCCAGTCCGAAGAAGGCACCGCCCGCTCCATCGAACCCGCTGCTGGCCGCCGCCCTCGAAGCCACCAGCGGCCGGGGCACGGCTGCGATGCCCTTGCCTCAACTCCCCTCGGATCTAGGGCGTTCACTCGACTTCGCCGAAGCTCA
>SXXZ01000051.1 GCA_005789375.1 Verrucomicrobiales bacterium
CGAATGGAGCCGCAAGACATCGCTACATCTGGTGCAATTGGCCTTCGTGGTTCATACGCTGGGACTCATCGCTCGGATGTGGCTCGAGGGGCGTCCGCCGGTGACCAATCTTTACAGCTCGGCCATTTTTATCGGATGGGGCGCGGTCGGCCTCGGGCTGATCCTTGAATCGATCTGGAAAAACGCCATCGGGCTGGCGGTGGCCACCGTGATTGGTTTTTCCACCCAAGTCGTGGCTCACAATCTCGCCCTCGGAGGCGACACCATGGTGATGCTTCAGGCGGTGCTCGATACCAACTTCTGGCTCGCCACCCACGTGGTCATCGTGACGTTGGGCTACGCTGCCACTTATGTCGCAGGCTTCCTCGCCATCTTGTACGTGGTGCTCGGATTCTTCACGAAGGTGATGACCGGCGACATGGGCAAAAGCCTCTCGCGCATGGTGTATGGCATTCTGTGCTTCGCCACGCTCTTCAGCTTTGTGGGCACCGTGCTGGGCGGCATCTGGGCCGACCAATCGTGGGGACGGTTCTGGGGCTGGGATCCCAAGGAGAACGGGGCTCTGATCATTGTGCTGTGGAATGCGCTCATCTTGCACGCCCGTTGGGGTGGCATGGTTCGGGAGCGCGGCATCATGAACCTCGCGATCTTCGGAAACATCGTCACCAGTTGGTCGTGGTTCGGTACCAACTTGCTGGGCGTGGGGCTTCACAGCTACGGCTTTATGAGCGGGGCCTTTACGGCGCTGATGGTTTTTGTGGGCAGCCAATGCGTGCTCATCGCGCTGGGGCTCATTCCGCAGGCGAAGTGGCGGAGTTTCTCGGCGGCTTCCGGTGCAGCGAAGACTCCGGCGGCGTCGGCGGCCTGAGTCGTGGAACCGCATCGAGAGCATAGGCAACGCGATGACTGTCACCGAGACCTTGAAACACCTCGGAATCGTGGTGCCGCCAGCCCCGGGCGCGGTGGCCGCCTATGAGCCGTGGGTGCGCACGGGCAATTTGGTGTTCACTTCGGGGCAGTTGCCCTGGCGCGACGGCGTGATGGCGTACGCGGGTCGGTTGGGAGCCGAGTTGACGGTGGAGCAAGGATACCAAGCGGCCCGACAGTGCGCGCTCAACGCCTTGGCCCAGCTCCAGGCGGCCGCCGGCGGGGACGTGAATCGAGTGCGTCGTTTGGTGCGCGTGGAAGGCTATGTCCACTGCGCCGCCGGATTCCGCGGCCATCCGCAAGTACTCAATGGGGCCTCAGACCTCTTCAACGCGGTGTTTGGTGCCCGCGGAGCCCATGCCCGGTTGGCCATCGGGGTTTCCGACATGCCGTTGGATGCCGCCGTTCAGATCACCGTCACGGCCGAGGTCGACGAGCTCTGCCGGTAAGAGTGTCTTCGGCAGCGAAGGATCTGCAGAGGTCCGCGATGAACTGCCGCCGATTCCGTCATCGGGCCCGCGAGGGATCGAGGGATCGAGGGATCGAGGGATCGAGGGATCGAGGGATCGAGGGGCTTAGCCGCAACGATTCAATCGAATCGACAGTGATAGCTTTATCCTCTTCCGCAAGAGCTTTGTTGTTTGCTCGTTACGGGCCTCAAGTACGAGCCTCACCATGGCTTGCGCCTCACTCTCGCCTCGTCTTACGAAAGAATTCCTCACGCCATCACTGTCCTCTCAACTGAATCGTTCCAGCTTAGGGCTGCAAGCGGGCCTGCTTCAATTCCACCAAACCGTCCTCCATCCCGGTGCAACGCACCTCGAAGGTCACGGTTTGGCCGGCTTCAAGGAGTTGCCACTTTGAGCGGTTGTTTTCGGCGATCAACGTCCGACCGTCGCGGCGGGTGTGGAAGGCGGGAATCTTGTCGTCGATGCGCCACTCACAGACCGGCCGCACGGCGGGATCCGGTGTTTCTAAGAAGACCCGGACATTGCGGCTGACGATGCCTCGCTCCATGCGTTCCACCACGCCCGTGATGCGGAATGAGCGTTTTTGATAGCGCGTATTGGCCGCCGGGAGATCGGAGCGGTAGTGGTTCACCAGTTCCCAGATGCTGATGTCTTGGGCGGCGTTCACCGGAGGGAGTTGAGAGGCTGGAGCTGGAGGCACGAGGCCCGCCCACCGCGCGGTTTGAAGCGCTTCAACCGCGGGCTTGGCGGCGGGCAAAAGCAGGGGAAGCGTCATCGGTTGGGCTTGGGTCGTGACGGAGTTTGATGTCGGACTCCCCGCGCCGGAGGGGAGAAAAGCGGCCCCTCGCAGGCGGGAATTCTCGAGCGTCAGGCGTTTCAAAGCAGCCTCGGTGTCGAACCCCAATCGTCGTCGTAGCGGTTCGGAAACCTCGAAGAAAAACACCGTGGTTCGGCCTCCGGAGTGCTGGAGCTCCAAGCGATCGTCATCCAGACGTCGCACCGTCGCCTCGCGGAAGGTTCGGCCATCGAGGGTGACGATTTCTTCGGCCACCAACGCCGGTATCAGGGCGGTCCACAAGATCAACAGGGCACGGGCACGTTGCATGGGTTCAAGGCAATCGGAGGTCGTGCTCGCCGTCAATTGGTAGCCAAGGGACGTGGCCTCAAGGGGTGCTTCTTAGGGATCAGGGATTTCCTCGCAAGGGCTGTGTCGGGGCCTGCTCGCCAGGCTGGTAGTAGCGCTTGGCTTGGGGTTAGTCGGTGGTGCCAGTGGAGCGTTTTTAAGGTCAGCTTGGTTTGTAACAGGGGGCCTAAAGCGATCTCTTCGGGTATGACATTCGAGCATTTTTGCTAAAACGCTTGTTTGCAGGTTGGTTCTAAATATGACAGATGACCCGCGTGAGCTACTTCTCGGCCGAGCTGTCGGCGCTGATCGATCGGGATTTTGGTGGGAGTCAACTAAAATTTGGCCGTACTGTCGGGATCGATCAGAGTATGGTCAGTCGGCAATGTGCCGGCTTGTCGATGCCTGATCGAGCCACAGTGGATCGCTTTGAGAAGACGCTCTCCCAGACTCAGGCCATTCCATTGGTGGTTGCCTATCTTCAAGATCATTGCCCTTTGCCGCTGCGTCCCCAAGTGGTGATCCGAGCCAAGCCGCCATCGGGCAAGGCGCAAGCCAGGGAAAAAATGAAGATAGATTTGGCGAGATTTCCCACGCATCAGAGTGCCTTGATTCAAGGGATTGTGAATATAGTGACCACGGACGCTCGAGCGGCTGAATTAATCGATAGTTTGATTAAATTTTGCGATCCCAACGGGTTATCAAAGCCAAATTCGCAGTAAATAAGTAGATTGTTTAGTTTTTATTGTAAATCAGGGTGGCGAACACTTGTTTTGAAAAAACAAACTGTTTAACCCACGCTTCGCAGCGCCAGTGGTGGGTTTCTCAAGCAGGAGATTAAAATTGCGCCGTCAACTTGCAGAAGTTGAGATGTGTGGTACTCATGATCCTGTTCTAGGTCACTTGTTAAAACCCGAAGTTTTCTGCGAGAGGCTAGCGCTGCAATGTCATGCCGAATCTCTCTTGGAATTTTAGTCGATCTCCCTCTGGAGGGCCTTCTTGGTTAGAGTATTTGCAGGATCCTGCTCGGTCTCGGGTTGCAATCGATGAGCCGGCTGCTGTCGCTCAGGCACTGCTCGATCAATTGCCGCCATCCACCCTGCGGTTGATTGGATCCCCGGAATCGTTGACGGCACTCTTCGGATGCCTAGTGCACCCAACCAACAGTTTGTTGGATCCCAGCGGAATGCGCCTGTCAGCGGCCTTTACCTGGAGCCGTGGGGAAGTGCTGGCTTCGATGGGGGGCATGCTGGTGCCAGTAGACGAATTGATGGCGCAAGCGCGTTCCCCGGTCGAGTCCGTGGTGGTTCAGTTGTTTCAGGTCGCCCGAGAGTCCTTCTTGGAGTTGGGTTTTACAGAAAGCCTCGAGGCGTTGAATCGTGCCTTGGACACCGGACCCAACCTGAACGTGTCCGGAAGACTCGTTTGGCGCATCCACTTGCTCCGCGCACTGGTGCTGCTGGGGTCCGTTGACAATACAAATCCCCGTCTCATCAATCCGGCCCAGGCTGAGCAGTCGTTCCTCATGGCGGCGCGCTATGCTCGCAGCGAATACCCTTTGGATGCGGCCCGCGCGCTCTTGGGAGCCGGGTGGGCGGCGTATGTTCAAGACAACGGCCAACCCAATTACCGGATGCGGGAAGCGATGACCTACACCGACGAGGCCCAAGATCTGGACGACGAACTCGTCGAGGCCCAATTTCAATCGGCCAAATTCCGCATGGCCCGGGGTGAGACCAATCCGGCGTTGCATAGTCTCCGGTGGTTGCCTCTTAAGGAACGGGTGCTGTTGCTCAAGGCGGCGGCGGATGAGGATTTTAAACGACACGCCGAAAAACTGGAGGCCTTTCTCAGTGCCTTGCGTGAAGAGCAATTGACTCAGATCCAATCGGAGGTCGTCCCGGTGGCTTCCCGTATTCGGCAGTGGATGGGCCACTGTCCTGAATTGGCTGAGACTCCGGCCGCTCAACGCTAGGTGAATTTGGCGGAAAGTGCGCCGGACCGTGGGTTGCTGGACGTGCATGGGTACTTTGGATTTGGTTACCGGGAAGACTATTCGGAGCTGCAAAAATCTTTTTTCGAGGCGCGGCGGACGGTGATCTCGGAATCGATTGA
>SXXZ01000006.1 GCA_005789375.1 Verrucomicrobiales bacterium
CTGCCGCAGGTCACCACCAGGTGGCGTTCCGGATCCACCTCCAAACCGGTTCGGCGGGAGATCTTCCGGGCCAATGCCTCCCGGAATCGCGGGGCTCCCCACGTCACGGCGTATTGATGAAACGGACCGCGGGTCGCACGTTCCAAGGCGGCCAACAACGGTTCGGGTGGATCAAAATCCGGAAAACCCTGGGCTAGGTTGATGGCTTCATGGCGGGTGGCCAAGCGGCTCATTCCCCGGATCACAGATTCGGTGAACACCTGAAGGCGAGAGGCAGTAGCGGGCATGAGAACCACGAAACTCTGACCAAAGTCCCCTTCGGACTGCGAGGGGATTCAAAAACTGTACTGATTCGTAACATCCCCAGCTTCGCCCCTCATCGAGTCGCTCCCAGGCGGCCTTCCAGTCGGGCCTTGCGGCCGTAAACCCATTCGAAGAGCGGCGACGTCATCAAGGTGGTCACGATGGCCATGAGCACCATGACCGAGAACAAGCCCGATTCAATGAACCCGTTCTGGAGGCCGATATTGAGGATGATCAACTCCATCAGGCCGCGCGAGTTCATCAACGTTCCTACCGCCAATGCCGTAGGTTGATCTTCACCATTGAGACGGGCCGCAGCCCAACAGGCGACGCCCTTGCCCAAAACTGAGGCGGCCAATACGACCAAGGCCACCCCCAGCATTTCCCAGGAGTTGACCGTATCGAGTCGGGTGCGCAGCCCAGAGAAGGTGAAGAACATGGGCAACAAAAAGACGACGGCGAACGGCTCCACCTGCCGCTGCAATTCCCGAGTGAGGGTTCCTCGCGGCAAAGCGGCCCCGAGCAGGAATCCACCAAACACCGCGTGGATTCCAATGGCGTCCATGGCCCAGGCAGCGAGTGCAAACAGGGTGAGCAAGATCGCCAAATGGGTTGGGGTCAATGTTCCCGCTTTTTCCACAGAACGCCCCAACGGGGCCAACAACCGTCGACCGATGAGCAGCATAAAGAGGGCGTACGAAACCCCGCCCCCGATGGCCCAATAGGCCAGATAAGCCCCCTTGCCAAAGCTCGCTAACACCACAGCCAAAACACACCACGCCGCCGCGTCATCAATGGCCCCAGCCGCTAAGGCAAGCGTTCCCAACGGGGTGCCGCTCAGCCCGCGCTCATAAATAATTCGGGCGAGCATCGGAAACGCGGTGATGGCCATGGCCGCACCCAAAAACAAGGTGGCCTCCCACTGGGTGGCTTTGGGTGAAAAGAGGCCTGGCATCTTCATAAGCCAGGGCGTCAGGGCCGCACCCAGGAGGAATGGGACTACCATTCCGGCAATAGAAACGGCGGCAGCACTGCGCAATCGCCCTTGAAATAAATCCACCCGAAACTCCGCTCCCACCAAGAACATGTAGAGGCCCACACCGAGCTGCGCTCCGACGTAAAGCATTCGAAGAGACTCCGGCGGAAACAGTTGTGCTTGGAGACCCGGAGCCAACCACCCTAGGAGCGACGGACCGAGAAAAACGCCGGCCACCATTTCACACACGACCTGTGGCTGCCCAAACCGCCGCCCGATCCAGCCGGCGATGCGACACAGAAACAAAATAATCGCCATCTGAAGAAAGAACGCGGCGGCTAGTTTCTCGAGTGGCATATCGTACGCGTACGTACTACTTGCGATTACCTCTCCCGTCAACAGGCTAACCCACCCCTCTCCCTCGACGATGGGGAATTACATCTGAGCTCTTTGACTCATTGAACCACCGCTTGCGGTGAGAGCCCCCCTCGCCCGACCCTCGGTTTGTGATGTCATTGGTTCATCTTCACCTCTCCCGTTTCGGCACCCTGCTTTTCCTGGGGCATGCCCTCGTTGTTTCGGCTGCCACCAACGCCGTGACTGAAGCCACCCAGAAGAGCCGTCTGCCCTGCGATCCTCAGATCGCAAAAACCCTTGTTGCCCGCAAAACCCCAGTGGCACCGACCATTGACGGAAAACTGGAAGAATCGGTTTGGTCCCACGCGACGGTCTCCCAACGGTTCGTGGATCTCATTTCGGGTGATGGTTCGTATTTGGACACGCGAGTCCGACTCCTCTGGGATGACACGAATCTCTATGCCGCCTACACCATCGAGGAGCCCAAGGTCCGCGCCCAACTGACGCAACACAACGATGCGATTTACACCGAGAACGATGTGGAACTCTTCATCGCCGGTGACAACGCGTATTACGAGTTCGAGATCAACGCCCGCAACACGGTGTACGAAGTCTTCTTCATTTGGGAATCGGCCTATCAGAGTTCCGGATTCGCGACCCAACCGGACTTTACCCGCAAGAATCTCCAACCCTTCAATGGCGTGGGCTACACCACCCATCCCCGAGGGCCCCGCCTGGGTCATTTTAACTGGCGATTCCCCGGAATGCGCACCGCCGTCCATGTGAATGGCACCTTGAATGACGACAGCGACACCGATCGCGGATGGTCCGTCGAGATCGCCCTGCCCTGGTCCGGAATTCGGGTTTTGTTTCCCGAAGGCAAGCGCACCATCCCCCCGAAAAACGGCGATCTCTGGGCCATGGATTTCTCGCGTTTCAACACGGCCAAGGCTCCTTCGCCGGCCAAGGATTCTGGCGGATGGGCCCTCAACCACCACGGTATCTGGGATTCGCACGTGCCCGAGTGCTTTGCCCGAGTGCTCTTCGAAGGCAGCCAAGACAAGAAATAATCAGGCCTTAACGCCGCTTTGCCTGGCCTCGCGAGACACCGGATCTTTAGCGAGCGATGTCCCGTTTCATCCAGCCAGCATGGGAATCGAGATACAGTTGATTGCGGCCGCCTCGATGCGCAGACCATCCCAAGGCCGGGGGCTCACTCCCAGGAACACTCCAAGCCTCCTTGAAACCGGGCCACCACGACCGCTCGAAGAATGGGCTCATCAACCATTCCTCGTCAGAAACACTGGAGCCCCGCAACTGCGCGATGCTTTCTGGGGTGCGGCCGCGTGCGTAGCGAGCCGCATTGACGTCCAATTCGGCCAATTTGTCTGAAATGTAATTGGCACTGCCTCGGGAGGGATCATTGGTGCCTGAACGCCGCCACGGACTCACGAAATGCCGCCGCCAATCATTGGAAGCCGCCCGCGGGACCGGTGGGCTCCACCATAGGGCCGTTGTGGGCTGATACGGTTCAATAACCGGCATGAACGAACCCATAGATGCGTAGCGTTTGCCCTTGGAATCCACCGGCGGGGTCAATTGCAACTCCTCGTCCGCAACGAAGGGCAACCGGTCCTGATAATCGCCGCCATACAGCGCAGCGGCCAAACCCAACTGGTGGAGGTTGGACAAGCAGGCGGTTTGAGCGGCCCGTTCTTTGGCTTTGGACAACGCCGGCAAGAGCATGCCTGCCAACACGGCAATGATGGCGATGACCACCAGTAGTTCAATGAGCGTGAATCCTTTGTCTCGCATCGATCTAGTCAAGTAACCGAGCCGCCCGCTGCTATGCAATGATCGACGGTGTTACGTTCCTCGGACGCGCCTTTAATGTGCCGGCGCTACTTCACCCTTAGAAGTGCTCGAGCCAAGGCTTGCGGCGGAAGGTTCGCCTCGTACCTTTTGTTGCCGAACGAATTGGAATAACCGGCAGCGTTTTATCTCCACCGGAAACAAAAGCGCAGACAAGATCCCCTCCGAATTTGAACATGTCCTCTGAAACCGTCCGTCCCGCTCGTCGCTGGCCATTCATTGCCGGCGGTGCCGCCGCCTCATTGGTGGTCCTGTATTTCTTCTTCACCAGTTCGATGTTCTTAAAGAGCTTCGTGCTGCCCAAAGTTTCCGACGCGATCGGCGCCACCATCGCTGTCGACGAGTTGTCCCTTCAGCCCTTCTCGGGGTTAGAACTAACCAAACTCCGAGTCACCCCCAACGGAGCGACTTCGCTGGCCACCATTGATCGCGTTCGCGTGCACTACAGCCTGACGGCCATCTTGGGCGGCACCATCGATGTGTCCGAGGTGCTTCTCGAAAACCCTGTCATCACCCTGGAACAGGGAGCCGATGGCTCCATGAATCTCCCGAAGCCCTCGGGCCAACCCACGCCTGCCCAGGCCCCTTCCACGACCCCTTCTAAACCGATCCTGCTGAAGGTACGTAATGTTGCCATCAAAGACGGATCGTTTCGGATGACTACGATCGTACCGCAAGGAGGGAAGCAAACGATCGAAGTCTCAGGCATCAATGTCTCTTTGGATCAGTTGGCCAATGGTTCCACCACTCAACTCGGCTTGGGCGCATCGCTGGCTGTTTTGTTGCCAGACGGAGCCTCGCTGAAGGGAAAAATCAGCGGCAAGTACGACGTCGCTCTTAACCCCGAATTGTTGCCCCAAACGGTAGCGGGTTCCCTTCGGGCCGACATCCTTTCAGCCACCGGCACCCTCAAGGAGGCCAGCGGGTTTTCTGCGGGCCTGACCATCGACAGTACCGCAACGGAACTGCGCCAACTCAAATTGGCGTTTGAGCAAGGCGGGCAATCCTTCGGTTCCGTGTCGCTGAGCGGTCCGTTTGATCTGGCCAAACAAGAGGCTCAAATCCGATACCAGATTGCGGGCATCGATCGCCGTGTTCTGAAAGTGGCCGCGCCCC
>SXXZ01000007.1 GCA_005789375.1 Verrucomicrobiales bacterium
CTGTGGATTCGCCCGGCCATGCATGTGCCTCGCCAGACGGTGATCCATCATAGCTCGGCCTGGATGGATGCCGGTAGTCGTGGCTACGAGATCTTAATGGAAGACGGTCGGGTCGCAGTGGGGTTGCATCACATGTGGCCGGGCAACGCGCTGAAGGTTCGCACCCGGCAGGTTGTTCCCGTCGGTGGCTGGACCCATGTGGCCTTTGCTTATGATGGATCGAGCCGGGCTTCGGGCCTGAAGGTATACCTCGATGGAAAGCGCGCCGAGGTGGAGGTGGTCCGGGACAACTTGTGGAAGGACATCACGTATGGACAGCCCAACCTGACCATCGGCCAGCGCATGAGGGACTTCGGTTTCAAACAAGGGCAGGTCGATGAGCTTCAGGTGTTTGATCGAACGCTGTCGCCTGTCGAAGTGGCCTTGTTGGCCGGGAGTAAATCACCGGCCGATGAGGATTCTCAATTCGAGCATTTCCTTCTGACCCAGCATGCGCCCCATCGCGAGGCGGTCGAATCGCTCCTGAAACTGCGTCGAGAGCAGAATGCGTTGGTGACCTCGATTCCGGACATCATGGTCATGGAGGAAATGAAGACTCCCAAGCCGGCCTACGTTTTGCGGCGAGGTGCCTACGATCAACCCGGGGACTCGGTGACCCTGGAAACTCCGGCGGCGATGGGGCGACTGCCCGCGGGTGCTCCTCGCAATCGGTTGGGCCTCACCCAGTGGTTGTTGGATCCGTCCCACCCGCTAATGGGGCGCGTCACAGTCAACCGGGTCTGGCAGCAGTTCTTCGGCAAAGGCTTGGTGGAGACTTCTGACAATTTTGGTCTTCAAGGGGCAGCTCCGACACACCGGGATTTGCTGGACTGGCTGGCGGTGAGCTTTGTGCGCGGCAATGAGTCCTTGGGGCTCCGTCCGTGGAATCTTCAGGATCTTCAACGACTCATCGTCACCTCCGACACCTACCGTCAGACCTCGAATGTGAAGCCCAAGGAATGGGCAGAGGATCCCGACAATCGATGGCTGGCCCGGGGTCCGGCCCGGCGGCTTTCCGCAGAGATGCTGCGGGATCAGGCGCTCTTCGCGAGCGGCTTGATGGTCGACAAGGTGGGTGGACCGAGCGTGAAGCCGTATCATCCAGACGGCCTCTGGGAGATGACCATGGGTGGCGGTCACTATCAGTTGGGCAAGGGCGACGATCTCTACCGGCGCAGCCTCTACACCTATTGGAAACGGACCGTGCCCCCGCCTTCCATGATGACGCTCGACGCAGCCGACCGCAGCTACTGCGTGGTTCGACGGCAGGCTACGAGCACACCGTTGCAAGCGTTGGTCCTGTTGAATGATCCCCAGATGGTTGAAGCCTCGCGCCATGTGGCCGGCAGGATGCTTCGCGAAGGCGGCGTGGGGGCCGATCAGCAAGTGCGCTACGCCTTTGCCCTGGTGACCGGCCGCAGGCCCACCAAGGACGAGGTATCCATCATGAGGCGCCTGCTCGAGGAACAGGTGGCCCATTTTCAGAAAGACATCGCTGCGGCCGAACGACTCCTGAAGGTCGGGGAGAAGCCGGTACCAGGAGAGCACCCGCCGGCTCAGTTGGCTGCAGCCACCGTGTTGGCTCAACTCCTCTTCAACCATGACGAGACGGTCATGCGGCGCTGATGACCCGGAAACACAATTCAACCCGTTCTGAACCTCAATCCCCGTGAACTGCCCCCAAGTTGATTTCCGCATGAACCGCCGCGATTTCTTCGGCCGCTTTGGTCTAGGCCTTGGAGGAGTGGCTCTCAGTGGCCTGATGGCGGGCGATGCCCGTGCCGGGGCTGTTGGATCATTCTCCGGCATCTTGCCTGCCGGACACTTGGCGCCCAAAGCCAAGCGAGTCATCTACCTCTTCATGAGCGGCGGTCCGTCGCAACTGGAGACCTTCGACTACAAGCCTGAGTTGGTGAAACGAACCGGAGAGGATCTTCCGGCCAGTGTGCGGATGGGGCAGCGACTGACCGGGATGTCGGCCCAGCAGGCGACGCTGCCGATGGCGGGGTCGGTCTTTAAATTTGCTCGGGCCGGCCAGTCGGGCACGTGGATTAGCGAGTTGCTGCCGTGGACCTCCAAGGTGGCCGATGACCTGTGCGTCATCCGCTCGCTGCACACCGAGGCCATCAACCACGACCCGGCCATCACCTTTTTCCAGACCGGGTCCCAGATTGCCGGTCGGCCCAGTTTTGGCTCGTGGATGAGCTACGGGTTGGGTTCTGCCAATCAGAACCTTCCCGCCTTCGTGGTTCTCATTTCCAAGGACCGTATCGACCAACCCCTGTATTCGCGACTTTGGGGCAATGGATTCCTGCCGAGCCAGCATCAGGGGGTGTTATTTCGATCCGGCAAAGACCCGGTGCTTTATCTTCAGAACCCGGACGGGGTTTCCGGAGAGAGCCGCCGACGTCTTCTGGACCGTTGGGCCGAGATGGAGCATTTGCAGTTCCGTGATTTGGGAGATCCCGAAATCAATGCCCGGGTAGCCCAATACGAGATGGCCTACCGCATGCAGACTAGCGTGCCTGATGTGATGAACTTGTCTGGCGAGCCGGAGAGTGTTTTTGAATTGTACGGACCGGAGGCGAAGAACCCCGGCACCTTCGCGGCGAACTGCCTGTTGGCGCGGCGTTTGGCCGAGCGGGACGTGCGGTTCATTCAGCTCTACCATCCGGGGTGGGATCAGCATGGCGGCCTGCCGGGGGGGCATTCGTCGCCAGTGCGCCGATGTGGACCGCGCGTCCTACGCGTTGATTACCGATCTCAAGCAGCGGGGCATGCTGGACGACACCCTGGTCATTTGGGGCGGCGAGTTTGGGCGCACCAATTATTCGCAAGGAAAGCTCACGGCGACGGACTACGGGCGCGACCATCACCCGAGGTGTTTTTCGGTATGGATGGCGGGCGGTGGCATTCGAGGAGGAGTGAGCCACGGGCGCACTGACGAGTTCGGCTACAACATCGTCGAGGATCCGGTGCACGTTCACGATCTTCAAGCTACAGCGCTCCATCAGTTAGGCATTCACCACGAGCGGTTGACCTTCCGCTTCCAGGGGCGTGACTACCGGCTCACCGACGTTCATGGAAAGGTGATCCAGCCGATCCTCGCCTAGATGTCAGTGACAGTGTGAAAACCACTGAGCCTAGAAACTCAACGAATCACCCATCCGGCTTGAGCTTCTCGGTTGCCCCAACGAATTCTGATCAACTCTGGTGAGCCCTGGACACACTCGGCCTCATTAGGAAGAAGAAAGAAACGCTGGCGCTCATCCGAAAAGAAAACGGATCCGACGATCCGGCAAAACCGCGAAATTCAAACCGGCCACTTCCCGTGAATTCCGGAACGTTGCTGAGACCTACAGAAGCTTCAGCGAATTGGTGGGCCTGGAGGATCTGAATGCTTTTTACTGCGCGTTGGAGGGGGCACGACGCGGACGCCATTGAGCGCTCCCGGTGTGGACCGTGTGCTAACTGCTTAACTCCACGCATTCCCGGTCAAGAGTCCCAAATAGTCCCAGCGAAGGTCCCTCAGTCTTGGCGGTAAAAAAGCTTAGAAAACCACTTGCATGACCCTGGATTTCGGACGATTTAAGGGGCGGATTTTTGATCTTTTCGGTTTTCCCTGCCCGGTGCGTGTATCGAGACAGTGTCCCTCGACCTAATCCCTTATACGGGAGCATCAAAGCGGTTTTAAGTGCTACAAAGCCATGCCTCCCTAACAGGAAGGCGGCGAAGCACCCGCTGCTCCCACCTGGTTCCTTCGGTAGAAGGGGCCCGTCTCTAACGGCCATGGTGGGGTTTTCTTTCAGGCGGTGGTGCTGGTTGTGTCTCCTAAACGGGCCACTACAGGTACCACCGCCATTTTTATTTCACCTCGAAAAGAGCCCGAAGGTGGTGTGTTAGAGACGTTGGGGAGCCTCAATGTGTCAGCGACGTTCCGGAAGCAATGGAAAGTGGCCGGTTTGAAATCCACGGTTGTAGCGGGATGTTAGGGGAGGCGCTGTTTTCAGTGAGTTGACCTTCAGGATCCGTTGTCCCCGACGGCCAGTGGCTCCCAGCAACCGGGAGTTCCCATTGCCTTGAAGGCCTGGATGACCAGAAGTTTGGAATGTGGGAACGACAAGCTCGCCTGCGATGAGAAGTCTCCGCACTTTCGATACGTACCCCCCGGAAAACTTGGATTTTATGCGGTTTCTCAACTCCTTGACGCAACCTTGACCCTTCTCACGACCACCGGAGCAATTGCCGTCGATCTCTGGGATCAATCTCGGTGGGGGCAAGAAACCTCCAAGCCGCTTCCCCATCTTGGAAGCGCGTGCTGCCCACTGAAAGTAGCTAGGAACCTTACCGGTTCCTCGCTGTTTCCAGCGGGTTGACCTTCAGGATCCGTTGTCTCCGAAGGCTAATGGCTCCGAGCAACCGGGAGTTCCCATTGCCTTGAAGCCCTGCACGGCCAGAAGTTTGGCATGTGGGAACGACGACCTCGCCTGCGATGAGAAGTCTCCGCACTTTCGATGCGTACCCCCC
>SXXZ01000362.1 GCA_005789375.1 Verrucomicrobiales bacterium
CGGCCCGCCACGTCGAGATTAATGACCACTTCCTTGATGGAGCGCACATCCTCCAGAATTCGATCTAGCAACGCACCCAGGTCTTCCTTACTGGGCAATGGGAAACTCAAGACGGTAATTTCCTTGTCCAATTCCGCGGGAATCTCCAGCAGCGGCGACACCAGGATGACCGTCTTGAAACTGTTCTTCAGGTTCAGAGCGATGTCCTTGAGCTTACGAATGACGGCGAAATTGGACTTCGCCAGGAACGGATGAAAATCCTTGAAGAGGAAAATCGCCGGTTCCACCTGTTCCAGCACCTGGTCTAGAGCGGCGAGTGGGTCTTTGGTGGCACCAGAGCGTCCCTTCTGACTCTGGATACTCGCGCCGGCCAACACGATGCCCGTGGAATAAGACCACTCGAAGGCCTTCTTACCCCGGCGGGCGGCGATGTCCATCACCACAGGGATCACGCGCAGCTCCTCGCTGGTCTGAATATAGATCAGCGGATACCGAGCTCGGATGAGCACCTCGAGTTCAGAGGCAAACGTGTTGGAGGTCATGGAGAAGTCGATTTAGTGGAGGGGGAGGCGTCGCCCGAATCCAGCGCGGTCTGAAGAAAAAACGCCAGTTCCGGAGTCAAGTTGTGGGCCAGGATGCGCCCGTCGGTGAGCAGCATTAGCTCCGAAATCACCGGAACCAATTTAGAGTCTGGAATAAGAGTGGGGGACCCAAATGGTTCCGGCCCCGAGGTCGGTCTGCAGGGCTCGGTTTCATTTGATCCTTCAGAGAGCGGCGTCATGCAGTGAGTCTTTTAGTCAATAAACCGCAGTCCGGCCTCCATCCCGATACGGGTGGCCTCCTGGGCCTCGCTCAACCGTCCCGGTGCCTTTAGTTCCGGGTGACGGCTGCTGAACCAACCGGGCCAGAAGCCGGCCCTCAAGCTCACCTCCACCTGGGGCAGATGTTCCGCGATCCACGCCGCAGCCGGGCGCCAGCAGCATTCGAGGTGCCCCGGCAAAAGGAGGTGCCGCACAATCAGGCGAGTCTGCCCCGCCGCCCAGAGCAGGTTGTCCTGGACGGTCGAGCAGTAACCCTCCACGCGAGCGATGCGACGGGCGCAGTCGTCGTTGCCAAACTTGAGGTCTGCCACCCAACCATCGAAGACCCCATCCAACAGGGCATTGGACTCCGGAGTGCCGTGGGCGTTGGTCTTCCACACCACAGGCAACCCGTCCGGCAGAGCCGCCACCAGTTGCAAAGCCGAGGCCAAATGAATCGTCGGCTCGCCCCCGAGGATCATCAGGCTGCGCACCGCGCCGGATTCCCAAGCCCGACCGATGCGGCTCAGCAGAGCCTCCCGCTCGATTCCTTCGGGAACGGAACCCGCCGACGCATCCCAACTCTCGCGACCGGTGTTGCAGAAATCACAGCGGAGATCGCACCCGCTAAAGGCCACCGCAAAGACCGGACACAAATCAGATTCATCCCCCACTTCGATCTGGGCACTGAAAATACGCCCCTCGGGACCGGCATGACAGGGGCCTCTTTGGCCGGCCAGACGATCCACCCCGCACCGATGCGCGCACCAATGACACTGACTCAATTGTTCGCGTGCGATGGCGGCCCGTTGGGATGCCAACCCAGCGCGCGAACCCGTCTCCGTGTGCCCAGTACCGACACATCGAATCGGCTTCCGGCCGCGGCTCGGGCTCGCGACATAAAACCCCTCTCGCAAACCCGGCTCCTGGGCCGAAGACAGGCTCAAAAGAGTTGCCTCCACAAGGATTTCAAGTCGGCACCGATCGGCGGAGTAACACCCGCCGGATTCGCAATACTCGCTGTCACGCGCGCTCGCAAATCTTCCGGAACCGGCGTCTGAGACCGGTCCCAGGCGATCAGCGCTTCAGGAGTCTCGAAGTCGACCGGCGTCCGAGCCTCTGTGTGCTGAGTGGACGTACTTTCCAAGTTCGCCTGAGTGACTGTTTGAAGTCGTTGGGACGGGGTGCTCATGGGGGAATTGGCAAAAATAGGGGTTTAGCCGGTCTTGACGAATGCAGCCGAGAAGGCTCGGCGGGCCCGGTGCAGTTTACCACGGACGGCATCGGAACTCTGTTGGGTAATCTCGCCGACCTGTTCATAGCTCAGATCTTGATCAGCGACCAAGAGCAGCAGGCACCGGTACTCCTCCGGCAGGCAGTCTAAGGCGTTTTGAATGCGCTGACCCAGTTCCTTGGTCTCGAGAGCACGGAGAGGGTCCCCAGCCATGGAAGGCTGAGACTCCAAGAGCGAGGTGTCGTCGGTGAGGTGGATATTTCGCGCAGACCATCGCTGCCGCAAGTTGGTGCAATGGTGGAGGGTGATCCGGTAGAGCCAGGTCCGGATCTCGGAGTCACCCCGGAAAGATCCAAAATTCCGGAAGGCCTTCACGAACACGTCATGGGCGACGTCCTGGGCCTGCGCCGCATCCCCCAAAAACCGCAACGCCAAATAATACACCGGCTGCGCATGGGCTGCGTAAACCGCCTCGAAATCGGCCGACAACCCTCCGTGTTCACCCACGCTGCCCCCATTTTCCGGAGCATTCCCCTGCTCCTCGCAGGCGATCTCCTTGGGTTCGGGCGCGATCATCACCTCCTTTGGACAAGGCCACCGCCCGAGTGTCACGCAGGAAAAACTCCCATCGAATCGCTTCGGGTGCGCCCTCAACCGCGAAACCTCGTCGGAGTTGTGCCCGGCGATCCATTTCTCCCCAATCCTTCCCTCCCAGACGTTTGATGCCTAGAATTCGCGCCTGTGTTTCGGCCGTGCATTGATTTGCGCAATGGGAAGGTGGTCCAGATCGTGGGGGGAACCCTCGACGATGCGGGCACTTCGACGCTCACTCGCTTCCAGTCGGAGCACCCGCCCTCCTGGTATGCCGAACTTTACCGGAAGGACGGCCTCACCGGCGGGCATGTCATCGCCTTGGGTCCGGGCAACGAGTCTGCCGCGCGCGATGCCCTCGGCGCGTGGCCCGGCGGCCTGCAGTATGGCGGGGGCGTGAACCTCGACAACGCGTCGACCTGGCTGGAGGCCGGAGCCTCTCAAGTGATCGTCACCTCGTGGGTCTTCCGCGATGGACTCCTCGACCGCCAGCGCCTGGCCGACCTGGTTGACCGCGTGGGCAAGGAACGTCTGGTGCTCGACCTGAGCTGCCGCAAGCGCGACGGCCGCTATTGGGTGGTGACCGACCGGTGGCAGCGATTCACCTCGCTGGAGGTCAACGAGGCGGCGTGCCAAGATCTGGCCCAATCCTGTTCTGAGTTCCTCATCCATGCCGTCGATGTCGAAGGCCTGTGTCAGGGCATCGACCTCGAATTGGTGGAATCCCTTTCACGTTGGTGCCCCATCCCGGCGACCTATGCCGGTGGGGCCAAGTCGATGGACGACCTTAAAACGGTGGAACACGCAGGCGACGGCCGGATTCACCTGACCATTGGATCCGCCTTAGACATCTTTGGCGGCTCCGGCGTGCGCTACACCGACTGCGTCGAGTTCAACAAATCCAGCACCCACCCACACTGATCTCTATGATCCCCAAACATGTTCGCCTTTTCATCAAGCCCGGTTGTCCCTGGTGCGACGAAGCCATTGAGTGGCTCGACGCCCGCAAGATCGGCTATGAAACGCTCGATGTGATCCGCGACGCGGCCGCCCGGGCGGAGATGCGCGAATTGACCGACCAAACCAAAGCTCCCTCCATTGAGCTGGATGGCCATGTGCTGGCCGACTTCGGGGCCGATGAGCTGGAAGCGTGGATGGCTCAATTGGGCTACGCAGTCTAATCGGGCTCACGACGCGGAGGCGCCGCAGCAAGGCACGTCTCTTGGCCTACCCACGAACCACTCCGCTCACGGATTGGCCAAACCCGGCGATCCACCGATCCGAGTAGAGACCCTCCAGGCTCCGGGTTGATCGGAGTAAGCCTGAACGCTCCGAAGTTGCAGAGTGTACCCGCGGCCATCGGCTTCGACCGGCCAAGGGGCAGAATCGTCGTAGGCGAGCCTAAGCACCAGCGTGCCGTCAGCCGCGTGGATTCGCAGCGTGTCGCCGCCATTACCCAAGCCAAACCCAAACTCGCCCAGCGGCTTGGGCCCGAGCGGAAACGTCCGCTGAAACCGGAGACTGTCCTGACAAAACACGGCATATCCGCCGGCAGGAATCACTCCACTAGAAACCACGCTCACATTCGAATCGGTGTCATCGCGCACAATCCACCCGGTGAGATCCACCGGTGCGGTGCCAGGATTGTGCAACTCGAACCAATCGCCAGAATCAGCCGCAGAGGCCGGATGATACTGGATCTCGCTCAAAATCACCGAAGGCCGCGCCGGGGGCACCGGTGAGTAGGCCTCCAAATGAGCAGTCAGAGTGTTGGTGCCGGATGGCGGATTGAACTCCCACCGGGCTAGCGAACCCTCGTTGCCCCAACCGCTCCAACCGACAACACGAAATCCCGGTGCGGGAATCACCGTGGCCACCACGGGCGCGTCCCGAAAAAAGGTTCCCATCCAGGGAGGCGGCGCGGCCACCGAACGATTCAACCTCACCTGCCCAGCCCCGGCCGGCGAAACGACCGCCTGCAGTTGCGCCAACCCCTGCTTCAAGCCGAAGTGATTGAGGCAATCTTGCCGGAGCTTGGCCGGACGCTTGCGGGCGAAGTCACTCAAGGAGTCGAGGTTCTTCTCCCAGGTCGCCGCCGTGAACGGTTCATACTCCGCCTGATAGGGCTTGCCGTAACCACGCTTCTGCAACTCGGCGAAGCTCCAGCGTTGGAGGTGCCGGGGAATCTCTGGCCGAATTACTGCGGCCATGGAACGGATCGTTGCCTCCACCCGCTCTTCACGAAAAGGCCCGTTTAGAAAGTCCGCACAGCGCTGGATAAAGAGGGTCCGTACCCCGGGGTTGGTCAGCAACCGGCGGAGCATCAAGGTGCGCCCGCCTTCATTAGGCCAACCAGTGCCTGAGCCGGTACCAGCGGTCGAGAAGGCGAAGATATTGTCATAGTTCCCGTAATCGCGGGCCATGGCCGGCACGTACACCTCGGGCTTCCACAAATTGAAGCCGTAGTCCTGATCGTAGACGATCCATCGGAACCGCCCGTTCGGAACCCGGGGGCGCCAGCACTTGATGTTGCCGATGTCGAAGTTCTGGAAGTAGAGGATCGA
>SXXZ01000363.1 GCA_005789375.1 Verrucomicrobiales bacterium
CATGGGTGGCGGTGGCGGTGGTATGGGTGGTTCCGGAATCACCGGTGTCACTCGCACCAATCTCACGGCCAACATCCAAGTCGTGGTCCGTCAATTCTTCATGGCCTGCGGTCTGAATTTCCCGATGACCATGATTCCTGGCATGGCCGGAGGCGCAGGTGGCGGCGGTGGCATGGGCGGCATGGGAGGGATGGGCGGGGGAATGGGTATGGGAGGTATGGGCGGAGGAATGGGCATGGGTGGTATGGGTGGTATGGGTGGTATGGGTGGTCCCGGCATGGGTAGTGTCTATCCCGCGGGCGTCGCTCCCTGGGAGCAAGACCAGAAGGCTTTGTTCTTCAACGACCGTACCGGCATCCTCTTTGTCCGAGCGACGCTCTCTGACTTGGACATCATCGAGCAGGCCATTCAGATCCTCAACGTGGCTCCTCCGCAGGTGGAGATCGAAGCCCGTTTCGCGGAGATCAACCAGACCGACAGCAAGGCGCTCGGCTTTGATTGGCTCTTGGGCAACACCCTCATCGGCGGTGGTCGCCTCGGTCTTTCCGGTGGCAGTGCACCGAGTTATACGGGTCAGCCGTCGGCGGCCAATCCGGGTAGCATTTCCCCGGTCGATGGTTCCCAGATTCTCCCGGGGGGTGTGTTCCCCGGAACCAGTGCAGCGGGCTTGGCTGCGCCTGGGGCCAACGATCAGTTGGTCACCTCGGGATTGCGCAATACGACTGCCGACAGCGGCAAAATCCCGGAAGTTTTCAGCCTGACGGGTATCCTCACGGACCCTCAGTTCAAGGTCGTGATCCGAGCTCTTGAGCAGCGGGATGGTGTGGACCTGCTCTCGGCGCCGAAGGTGACGACGTTGAGTGGTCGTCAGGCACACATGGAGGTGTCCGATGTCCGAACCATCGCCGTTGGTTTGAACAACCAGGGTGGCGGTGGCGGTGGACAAGGTGGTGGCGGCGGCGGCGGCGGACTCGGCGGTGGTGGCGTTGGCAACAACGTCAACCAAGCCGCGATCAACCTGATCATCCCCGGAACTGTTTCTCAGCCGTTCGGCCCGGTTCTCGACGTGGTTCCTTATGTGTCATCCGATGACGAGACCATTCAGATGACCATTCTTCCGACGATCACTGAGTTCATCGGTTATGATGATCCGGGTCCCTTCGTTCCGCAGATCCTGGGTCTGACCTCCGGCAGCTCGCCGATCAGCCGGACCGCTTATCTGCCCTTGCCCCGTCTCCGGGTCCGCATGGTCACCACCAGCGCCATTGTCTGGGACGGCCAGACGGTTGCCTTGGGTGGTTTGATCGCCGAAGATAACGTCAAGTCGCGGGACAAGGTTCCGGTCCTGGGTGACGTCCCTGTCTTGGGGCGTTTGTTCCGCAGCGAAAATTCACGGACGGTGAAGAAGAACCTCATGATCTTCGTGACCGCGACCATCGTGGATGCCGCCGGCAAGCGCGTGCACGATCCGGAGAACATGCCCTTCGATCCCAACTCGGTTTCTCAAAAAGCGTCGGCGAAATAAACCTGCTGCTGAAATACAGCCGGTGGACTGATTGAACTGCCTAAAGGCTTCACGAGTCTTCGGGCAAACCATCCATGAACCAAATCCGAAACTGCCGATCATCCTGGACGCTGATGGGGCTCGCAGCTCTCATCGGTCTGTCCGGATCGAGCCTGGCCCAAGGGGTCTCTGCCGGGTCACCACGACTGACGATTCAAGAAGTCGCTCCGGCTTCTGTTGAATTGCTCGGAACCGAGGTGCGAATCCTTCCCAACGGCACCTCGCCCGTGGGTCTGGTGGGCGATCAGGTCAATGCTTCCGCCGCCGCCGTGGGATCGGTCGCGTTCGTCGTCTGGCAAGACAATGCCATCGACGGTGATGGGCTGGGTATCGGATCTCGCGTCTACAACTTGCAGTCCGGGTCGTCCAGTCCCCAGATCTTTCGGGTCAACCAACAGGGACTGTTCAATCAAGAGAATCCGGTTGTTTTGGCTTTGGCCGATGGGTCTGCAGTGGTGGCTTGGCAATCCGGCAAGCCCGGAAAGCAATCCATCCATGCCCGTCGGCTTTCCCGTTCCGGTATGCCTCAAGGTGACGAATGGGTGGTGGCCTTGGCCGACTCCAATGGGAGCCATGAATCACCCGCGATGACCGAAATCCCCGGTGGAGGTTTCGCCGTTGCCTGGCAGGCCATCGGAGCCGATGGGGTTTCATCCAAAATAAACCTGCAACGCTTCAAGGCTTCTGGATCCCCTTCCGGTGATCGTCGGGTTCTGGGCACTTCGGCCTTGGTCGATCGGGCGCCGACGCTTTCGGCGCTATCCAACGGTGACCTTGCCGTTGCTTGGGTGGCTGAGCAGGCTTCAGCCGATGTGTTGAATCTCGGTGGTCAAGCCACACGTCGTGAGGCCAACTCCGACATTTTCGCCCAAATCATCCAAGTCGACGGCAAAGCGGCATCCCCCATTTGGGTCAACGGAGCCGCCTCGCCGTGCGATCGGCCGTCCATGGCGACACTGCCCAACGGCAAGCTGATCATCGGATGGTCTGAGTTCGATTTGGACTCCAAATCGTCTTGGGACATCCGCGCAGCCATTGTCTCCAACACCGGGGTCGTCATCGGATCCCCAATCACTCTCAACGACTACCGGTCCCACGACCAAACCGGTGTTCGTATTTCTTCCGGATCTGAGGGAGCGTTGGCCGTGTGGTCCACACGCGGGGCTGACGGTTCGGGTTTGGGCATCGCAGCCAAAGCCATCACTGCCAACGGCTTGGTTGCGGGTGAAGAAATGATTCTCAACCAAACCCGCCGGAACGATCAATTCGCTCCGAATGTCGTAGCCACCGCTTCGGGATATCGCGCTATTTGGAGCGATTTTTCCGGCGTCAGCACTGGAGTGGACTTGTCGGCACGCGATCTTAAAAAGGTTTCTGCCGGTCCGCGCCAAAAGCTCCGCCTTTCTTGGGAAACGGTGGTCGGGGCTAGGTATCGCCTAGAATCCTCCACGGATCTTCTCCACTGGAATGAGGTTCAGGCCACTCAAACGGCCACCTCGACCACTCAGACAGCGTCCATCGATGCAGGCGCTGCTGCTCAGTCCTACTTCCGCGTCCAATCCGATCGCTGACCATGCGCACGACCCCCTTTATCGTTCAAATCGTCGCCCTGCTGCTGCTCGGAGTTCTGCCGACGAGGGCATTTACCCTGCTGGGCCCCATGGCCGGCTGGCAGGCTCCGGATCTCGGCTATAACATCCCGGATAGCGCCCCGGAATATGGTGGCCCCCGATTGCGTGGTGACGAATATCGGCTCAGTACCCCGATCGTCACCTACGGCATTGATGGGTCGTTCATGGAATTCTTCGGCGCCGATGGAGCGCGTGCCGTAGATGAGGCGTTTGCTCTTTTCAACAGCCTGACCAACGTTTCCGCGTTCAGCGAAAACCTGGAAGAATTTCCGCTCAAGGCCGATGGAGTCAATCCAACGGCCAGTGCTTTGGGGCTCATCGATGTCAAGACCCAGATCCTTTCGCAAATCATGGCCACACTGGGCCTGACATCCCCAGAGCGGTGGTGCTGGTCCATCCGCGGGCGGGCTGTTGACCCGATTCGATACTCGGTTGCGAATTTCAACTATGATCCAATCTCCGGTCGGCCTTCCCGTTATGTGAATGGGACCATGTATTCGTACATCGTGCGCGACATTTTCAATGCTGAGGGTGCCCGAATATTTTCCGATGCCCGCGAAATACCGGTCGATTCCGCAAACCCTAGTATCAGCCTGGCGTCCACGGTCAGCGTCAACAGTTTTGTGACGAGTGACGACCGCGTCGCTCGCTCGATCAACCCGAACGGCCGTTACTTCACTGGACTGAC
>SXXZ01000364.1 GCA_005789375.1 Verrucomicrobiales bacterium
ACAACGCCGTCGAATACTTCGTCAGCTACTTCGACTTCTACCAACCCGAGGCTTACATCCCGCGCACCGACACCTTCATAGAAAAGGACAGTAGCGTGAACGAGGAGATCGAGCGGTTGCGCCTGTCCACCATGAACTCGCTGCTGTCGCGGCGGGATGTCTTGGTGGTGGCTTCGGTATCGTGCATTTACGGCATCGGCGACCGGCGCGATTACGAAAGCATGGTCATCCCGCTGCGCGTCGGTCAGTTGATCAGCCGGGAGCAGTTGCTCGCCCGGTTGGTGGATCTCCAGTACTCACGCAACGATTTTGATCTTACCCGGGGCAAGTTCCGGGTCCGCGGCGACGTGATAGAACTGCATCCAGCCTACACCGAAGACGCCCTGCGCATTGAGTTCTTTGGTGAAGAATTGGAGCGGTTCACCCGCTTTGATCCGCTCACGGGCGACACTTTGGAATCGTTGGACGCCATCAACATTTTCCCGAGCAAGCAGTTCGCCACACCGCAGGAGAAAATTAATGCGTCCATCCTTTCCATTCGGGAAGAACTGGGTTTGCGCATCGCTGAGTTCGAAAAGGAGGGGAAACTGCTCGAAGCCCAGCGCATTAAAATGCGGTGCGAGTTCGATTTGGAGCAACTGCAAGAACTTGGATTTTGTTCCGGCATCGAGAATTACTCCCGACATATTACCGGGCGGCCCAAGGGGTCTCGACCGGGCACGCTGATGGATTTCTTTCCGGAAGATTTCATACTCTTGATCGACGAATCCCACGCGACCCTGCCCCAGGTAGGAGGCATGCATGCTGGAGATTTAGCGCGCAAAACTGTTCTGGTGAATCATGGGTTTCGCTTGCCCAGCGCCCTCGACAATCGGCCTCTTAATTTCGAGGAGTTCCGATCCCTCATAGGGCAGGCGGTGCACATTAGTGCCACCCCGGGCCCGCTGGAAATGGGGTGGGCAGGGCCGACCAATGTGGCCGAGCAAATTGTCCGGCCCACCGGGCTGGTGGATCCCATGGTGGAGATCAAGCCCCTGAAGGGCCAAATCGACGACTTGCTGCACGAAGCGCGGATCACGATCGAACGCGGCGAACGGGTGTTGGTGACCACCCTGACCAAGCGGACCGCCGAAGAGTTGACCGATTACCTCCGCGATCTCGGTGTGAACGTGCGCTACTTGCACAGTGAGATCGACGCCATCGAGCGGGTGGAGATTTTGCGGGCGCTGCGCAAAGGAGAATGCGACGTGCTCATCGGCATCAATCTTCTGCGCGAAGGGTTGGATTTACCGGAAGTCTCTCTGGTGGCCATCCTCGATGCCGACAAGGAGGGCTACTTGCGCAGTACCACCAGCTTGATCCAGACCGCTGGCCGGGCGGCTCGGCATCTCAATGGGCGAGTGATTCTCTATGCCGACAATCGCACCCAGAGCATTCAGAAGTTCCTGGCTGTGGCCGATTACCGCCGGGCAAAGCAAATGGCGCACAACAAGGCCAACAATATTACCCCGCGCAGTGTAACGCGCAGCATCGAGGAGGGACTGAGTAGCGTGGGGTCCGGGCGCAATGCGGCCTCGGCCATTCTCAACGACAGCGTCGAAAACATCGACCTGACGGAAACTATTCGGGAGTTGGAAGGCGAGATGATCGAGGCCTCCAACAATTTGGAGTTCGAGAAGGCCGCCCTCCTGCGGGATCAGATTCGCGAACTGAGGAGCCGCCTGAGCGGAGCGGAGACCAAAAATCCCGGGGCAGGGAACCGCGCCCGGTCTGACGATGCCAAGGCACGCCGTAAGGGGCGCGGACGCTCCCGTTGAACTGAGCGCCCGCACGGACCGCTAAAACGGTTCAGTTTTTGGCCAAGGCCATCTGGGTAAGTCGGCGGGCGATGAACTCGCGGACCTTGGGAATCTTGCACTTTTGGAGCAGTTCGGTGGCCCGGTCTGCGTCGGTCGAAACGGGACCCTCGGTGGCATACCAATAGAGCAGGGGCAGGTTGAAGTCGCTCGCATCTTCGGCATGGCTCAGCAGCCCCTTGAGAATGCCCCACCGCTGGGCAGCCGGAACGCGCTGGGCGGCACTGGCCACGGCCCGTCGTACCACGGGTGAGGGGTCTTCGGTTGCCAAGGCGACCAGCGCTTCGACGGCGTTGCCGGCCAATTGCTCGAAGGTCGGCTCGCTGAAGAGCATGCCGGAGTGCTCGAAGAAGGTTTGAACGGCCCAAGCGCGAATTTGAGGCTCCGGATCACGGATCCAGCGGGCGGCGTCTTCGGGTAGGATGCGCCCGGTGAGGTGCAGCGCCCAAAGCGCCCGGAGGCGAGAGGTGGCGTCACCCGAGCCGTCCACCGCATCCTGCAGTGCTTCCAATGCAGGCATCTTCTCGGCCGCCTTGCGGGTGCGCGCATAGTCGCGGATACCCGCCGGGATTTCGTCTACCGATTCCTGGGCGCCCGCGGCGGCCACTCGCTCTTGCAACACGCGTCGGGCGTGGCGGCTGAGCCACTCATTCTTCGATCCGACCAGCGAGACCAATTGATTGGGAGTGAGCGCGGCCAGATTTGTGCGGGTCACCGGTTGGTTCTCATAGACGATCTTGTAGATGCGGCCGCTGGAGTGATCGTGACCATCGTCCCGACCGTGGTGGCATTGATTGGCGTCGTACCAGTCGATCACGAAAACGCTGCCGTCGGGGTCGAGCCGTTGGTTGAGGGTCTGGGACCAGCGGTCATTGAAGTTGAGGAGGTCTTGGCCGTGCTTGCCGACATAGCCGGAGCCACGGGCGACAGGCAGGTCGACGTTCATGCGCTGGCCATGGATATTTCCGATGATCAGGTTGTTGCGATACGAGGCCGGCCAGCTCGTGCCCAAGTAGCACAGCATGCCGGCGTGGGCATGGCCGCCACCCATGGCGTCGCTGCGCCCATTGGCCGCGTGAGGCCCGGCCGCACCGGCCCAATGCACATGGTCGGCGTGAGTGCCGATGTCTTCATAGACGTAAGGGAAGATGCTCTTGCGGCTGCGCGGATCCCGGTGTTTGGCATTCCGCTGCGTCTCGTCGCGGTTGTAGGTGTAGTGCTCGCCGCCCTGCCGGAGGACCCGAGCTCCTTGGATCATGTGGAAGAGGTGCGGAATGACGCACATTTCCGACCAGAGGTTGCCGTGCTCATCGAAGTCGATGCCCCACGGATTGCTCCCGCCCTCGGTGAAGATTTCGAAGCGGTGGGTCACCGGATGGTAGCGCCACACGCCGGCATCGACCCACTGCCGATCGTTTTCCGAGGCACCCGGCTTGCCAACATGGGACGGGCAGAACACCCCGTGGCAACCATAGAGCCAACCATCCGGACCCCAGTTGAAGGTGTTGAGCGTCTCGTGGGTGTCGGCTGTGTAGTTCCAGCCATCCAGCAAAATTTGCGGATCGCCGGCCGGTTTCGGGGCGTCACCGTCGGCGATGGGGATGAACATCAGGTACGGCGCCGCGCCGACCCAAAGACCGCCAAAGCCGAACTCCATGCCGGAGATCAGGTTCACGTTCTCCAGAAACACCGTGCGTTTGTCGGCCTTGTGGTCTCCGTCGGTGTCCTCAAACACGAGGATGCGGTCCTTGCCCGAGAAGAAGTCCTTGCGGAGCTGCTCTGGGGTGCCGTTGGCCGGCGGATGTCCGACGCGCTTGGGATAGCTCAATCCTTCGGCCACCCAGAGGCGACCGCGGTGATCTTCGCAAAAGGCGATCGGGTTGCGAATATCGGGCTCGGAGGCGAAGACATGCATCGCGAAGCCGGAGGGCAGGGTGGCCTTGGCTGCAGCGTCGGCTGCCGAGAGCCCGGCAAAGAGCACTTGATCGGCGGGCGGAGGGGTGTTCTTGGGGGTGTCCTTCAGAGAAAGCTCGTTGGGCAGCACCGGGCGGTCCGTGTGGAAGCGGAAGTTATCGAAATTCAGGTGACCCCAGTGGCCGGAGCGGTCGTCCACCAGGCGAACGAGGAGTTGCTTACCCATCAAGCCCTTCAGCTCGACGACCACCGGGCGGAGGGTCTCACTCTCGGAGCCTGAGATTTTAAAGAAGGTCTGGCCGGTCGCCGAGTCCACCAGTTCTACGCGGGTCTCGGGCCACGGACCACCGGCGACCAAGAAGCTGGCCCATGGGTGAGTCACCTTGAAGGGCACGGACGTGAGCGTTCCCTTGGGGTCATCGCCCACACGCTCAAAACCACCGATCCAAAACTCGCCCTCGTGATTGGACTTCATATCCCCACGACGCTGGGCCACGGCATCGCCGCGGATTGGTAATTGGTCGAAGGCTTTTCCGGTCGCCTGCCAGTCGCGCAAGTCGCCTGCTTCGAAGCCCAGATTCAGAGATCGCCCGTCGGCCGCCTTGGGAATCACCGAGTCGGCGAAGGCTATCGGCAGCGAGTGTGCTGAGAAAACGGCGGCCAAAAGGGCCGCACGGAAAAACTTCATAGGCCGAGTTTGGGAGGTGCCTTTCACAAGGCCAGCCCAATTGCTGGTTCCTTGTAGATCGCACCTAATCACTCCTGTCGAGCCGTGTGTCGGGCCTAGGAGCCGTTGTGTTTTTGGCCCCCCCCGGAGGCCGCCCGAGGATTTCTGAGGTAGGGACCGATCTCCGAGCGGTCCGTCCCCGTGGCATTGGCTGTCGAGAGTGCTTGCCTAGGGGAGTGGCGCTTCATTGTCCTGTTCGCCGGAGTGGCGCTTTCGGAAAAATCGCCCTATCTCGGAGGTGCATGGGTAAGGCTGAGTTTGTGGTAGGACTCCTGGATGTATAGACCGAGGATCTCTGAGGTAGGGACCGATCTCCAGTGTGATATTGTTTTTGAAAGTCTAAAATGGAAGCCTGTCGTATAAAAAAACAAAACTGAATGGAAGTTTTAGTTTCAACGTTTTTAAAAATTCAAACAATTCAAGACCATCCGATGTAGTTGCATGCTGTTTTTGAAATGCTATTTTTAAATTAACAGAAAACAGATTAACTTAAACTGATTCGTCGTTTTGTGTATTTGGACCCCGGTTGGTATAGTGATTTATGGTTCGATATAAAACCATGCACCGGCTGTGTTTTTTATTCTGTTTAATATGCTCGATCACAACAAAAAGCCCCCGTTAGATACGGGGCGTTATTTTAATCACAACTAATCATTCGGTTCTGGCTCACTCTATCAAGATTCGAATTCAGTAGCTGTAGCTTGAGGTGTCTTGCCAAAATACAAGGGCAAAGATCCGTGGTGCACACCATCCACTGCCAGGTCCACTGTATATTCCCCAAACTGTTCTAATTTCAGCCCATTGATTTGCATCACCAGATTGAAGGTGGCGCTTTGGGCTTTCTCGGTGAATCGCACCCCGACCTGGGCATCCACATTCGGCATGATCATCTTTCCATCTTGATCGGCCAGAGTGACCCGCAGCTTGTGGTTACCTTCCTCAATCCGATGGAACCGCATCCGGGCAACGACCGCGCAGTGGGTCACGGTGTACGGGGCCTCGGCGGTCGCGACTGAATCGAAGGCTCCCAAAATGCAGATCTTGCCGCCGTAGTCCACGGCTGAGTCACAGAGGGTAAAGATTTCAAGTTTCAACGGACGCAGTATGGAATGAATGCGAATCCCGGTAAAGCTTCCGCCTAGCCAAAGGTGGAGGCGAGTGGGCCGGACCAAATTCTGCGCTCTCGCCCCGTGCTTCTAAACAGTCTGAGATTTCACCAAAAAGCGAAACCTCAGTCGGGTTGGATGATTCACCCGGAGTCAATACCGACAGTCAAACCCAGACGATCGGCAGCGATGGATCTAATCTAACTATTAGTCTGAGCTTTTTGCGGTGGTTAATGTACTTTAATAGAGCCTTGGATTGAAATCGTTCGTCGCGCGGTCGAACTGTGAATTTGCGGGGAGTCCGTGTCGCAGTAATAGAAGTATCCATGATCCGGCTCCGCCCCAAGTGGATGACGGTTTTCACCCCAGCAGCATCTCCAGCAGCATCTCCGCAGCCACTGCTTTTGGGTTCCAGCACAGGCTCCGAAATATTGCGGCCGTTGGCCGTGCCGGTTCTGGGAGGGATGGTGAGCAGTTTTCTTCATATTCTCATCGTCACTCCTGTCTTGGTGGCCTGGCTGCATGAACCCCGTACCGAGGCCATCACCGGGACTTTAAACGAGACCGAGCTCACTCCTTCCGTCCCAGTTCTCCCTGCGGTGATGTCGTGATGGGAAGGGCGGATTCAAGAAGGACTTCAACCGGATAAAAACGGATAGTTGGGTTTGGCCTCGAAACACATCATCCTCTCGGAATGTTCCCGCGTGTGTTTTTGTTGGCGCTCTGGCTTGCCGGTGTTGCCTGGGGCCAATCGTCGCTGGTGATCAGCGAGTTCCTGGCCAGCAACAGCCAAGTTTTTGCGGATGCCGATGGGGATTACCCGGATTGGATCGAGATCCAGAACACCGGCACCGCGCCGGTGAACTTGTTGGGATGGTCTTTGACCGACGACCCGGCGAATTCGGCAAAGTGGCGGTTTCCAGCCACCAACCTCAATGCGGGAGGGTTTCTCGTGATCTTCGCCTCGGGCAAAGATCGGGCCGTGGCGGGGGCTCCATTGCATGCCAATTTTAGCCTCTCGGCCGATGGCGAGTACCTGGGGTTGTTCGCGCCCGAAGCGAAGACTGCAGTCAGCGAGTTTGAACCGAATTACCCGGCTCAGAAAACCGATGTGTCCTTCGGGTTGCTGGCCGGCAAGTCGTTGTATTTTAAGCCACCTTCGCCCGGGGTGGCCAATAGCGGCGGTTTCGGGGATTGGGTCGATGCCCCGCAATTCAGTCAAACCCGCGGCTTCTTTGAGACGCCCTTCGACTTGACCCTTTCGTCAAAAACCGAGGGAGCAGTCTTGCGGTACACCACCAATGGAACGTGGCCCACCGCCACGACGGGATTGGTTTACTCGAGCCCGGTGCCGATCCGGGGCACGACCATCTTGAGGGCGGCCGCCTTCAAGGAAGGGTTGCAATCCAGCCCGGTGAAAACGCAGACGTATCTCTTTCTGCAAGATGTCATCCGTCAGTCCACCAATGGGGTGGCGCCTCTGGGATGGCCGACTTCGTGGGGTGCCAACACTCGCGATTACGGCATGGATCCGGACATCGTGAATTCGCCTGCTTACCGCGATCAAATCATTCCGGCTCTCAAATCCCTGCCGTCCTTTTCGGTGGTTACGGATTTAAAGAACCTCTTCGATTCGTCGACGGGTATTTATGCCAATCCCGGGCAGGACGGGCGGGACTGGGAACGGCCTTGTTCTCTGGAATTGGTGTATCCGAACGGATCCAAGGGTTTTCAAATCGATGCCGGGATTCGAATTCGTGGGGGATTTTCTCGCAGCACCGGCAACCCCAAGCACGCGCTGCGTTTCTTTTTTCGCGAATCCTACGGCGAGTCGAAGCTAAAGTTTCCGCTCTTCGGCAATGCGGGCACCGATGAATTTGACGCCCTCGACCT
>SXXZ01000365.1 GCA_005789375.1 Verrucomicrobiales bacterium
CAGCTCAAGGCCGCCGGGTTGGGCACCTTTGCCGAATACGCCCAAGACGCGGTGCGCCGGCACCCGCTTCACTTGGCTGGTTCGCCACAGCCTCGCCTCCGCGAGGGCACAGTCTGCCTCAATGATCCCTCCCGGGTTCAAGTTTGCCTGGCCGTGTGGGTTGTGGGCCGAAACGAAACAATCTTGTCAACGACCTGAAATCCATCGGTCACAAACTGGGTTAAATCATTCAATCCCGTGACAGATAGATGGTGCTGTCACGGAATGTAATCTGGATTTTTTAACGCTGTGACCTGATAGCGTTCTGTTCGTCACTTCGGCGTGAACAATAGGGAGTAGTGCTCCGAACTTCATGGAATTCAGGTCGTTGTCTGCCTCTCCAGAAGCAATCTGGCGGATTCACTCTCATTGAGTTGCTGGTGGTCATCGCAATCATCGCCATCCTCGCTGGTTTGCTCCTGCCAGCCCTTGCGAGTGCTAAGCAGAAGGGAAATCAGGCCGTCTGTTTGAGCAATCTGCGCCAAGTCTCCTTAGGCACGACGATGTATGCTCAGGACAATGCAGACTCGATGCATTACTACATCGATTCGGACGGAAAACCGCAGGTCCCCAACCATGGGCAGTGGACGCTGACTCCGAGTCACAATGCGCTGCTAGATCTCCAAAATCCCAATCAGCGGGTTATTTCTTATTGGGGCGTCGCCTATGTCAGTTACTTCGGTGGGGCACGCCGCGCCTTCCGCTGTCCCAGCGCCAAGATTGTCGATGAGTGGCGGGAAACCGGTTTGGCCTACCCTAGCGAATTTTGGCGCAATTCGACCTACGGCATTAATCGCTACGTAGCCCTAAACCCCGGGACGGTCTACACGGCCGATCCGACGCTTCCCCGAAAGATTAGCGAAATCCCAAGCCCCCAGACGACCGTGTTTGCTCAGGACTCGGCCGAGCAGCGGATGGAGGGACATGACGACAGTCTTGGGATCTTTCCGGGTTACAAAGAGGGCCTGATCCAATGGAAAGTTCGGTTGGCCAGTCTCTATCCCGGAGTTCGGATGGAGTTCGAGTGGTTCCGCCACAATCGCCAGTGCTCCACCCTTTGGCTACCCGGCAACGTGTCCACCATCCGCTACAGCAAGGGGGTGGATTATCGCTGGTACACCGGCGAACTCCCGCAGGAAAGCCCTCGATGATTTGTTCTCCGTATTCCAACTCAACCTCCACTCCATGAACCAGAAAACCACCCCCATCGCATTGGCGGTCTTGCTGTCGGTTCCTGTCCTGCAGGCAGGCATCACTGACCAATTGGTGACTCACCTCACCTTTGATTCCAATTTGCTGGATATCTCCGGCAAAAGCCATCACGGCACCGCCGTAGGTAACATCCAGTACGGCTCCGGACAGGTCGGAACGGGCGCTGTTCAGCTCTCATTCAAAAAGGACGGCACCAGCTTCAACTACGTCACGTTGGGGGCTCCTGCCGATCTCAACTTCGGCACCTCGACGGATTTTTCACTGAGCTTCTGGACCAAGTTCCAACAGTTCGTCTTTGACCCGCCGTTCATCGGCAACAAGGACTGGCTCAGCGGCCAGTACCAGGGATGGATGGTGGCCACGGGAACCGATGGACGTCTTCAGTGGAACTACGGTGGTTCACCGGGTCAGCGCAAAGACTACGATGGTCCGGGAAGCACCCTGAACGATGGTCGATGGCACCACGTGGTGGTCACCTTTTTGCGCGCGGGCGAAGTGATGACCTATTTGGATGGGGCGCTGGTTGATGAGCGCGATGTCTCCGCAAGCCTCAACAATGTGGACACCGTGGTCGGACAGGCCGTCAATCTCGGACAAGATGGCACCGGTCGGTACACCGATGGCAACAGCGTCGAGATCAGCGACTTGATGATGGATGATCTGGGGATCTGGCGACGGGTGTTAACGGCCGAAGAGTCCAAGGCCATCTACGACGCCGGGTTGGCAGGCAAGGCGCTTGAGACGGTTGTCTCGACTCCGACGGCTCCCGTTCTGGTTCGCCAGCCATCAGCCGCCACGGTCGTGGCCGGTGAGAGCCTCACCTTGCGAGTCCTCCCCCGCGGAACCTCCCCCTTCACCTTCCAGTGGCGTCGTGGTTCGGTGAATCTTCCCTCAGCGACCAATGCGGTGCTCAATTTGAGCAACGTTCAGGCCTCGGATGCAGGCCAGTACACCTGCCTCGTTGGCAACAGTGTCGCGAGTGTGGCGACGGACTTGGCTGAGATCACCGTCGACGCCCAACAGGCACCGACCATCGCCGAGCAACCGTTGAACATCGCCGTGGGCCCCAACGGCCGCGCCCAGTTTCAGGTGCGTGCGGCCGGCGTGAACCCCATCGCTTACCAATGGTTCCGCAACGGATCCCTCATTGCCGGGGCAACACAACCGGCCTTGGTGCTGGCCCGAGTTCAATCGGGTGATGCCGGGCGCTACACCGTGCAAATCCGTGCCGCCAACGGACAGATTACTCTGAGCCAGGAGGCGACGCTGACCATTGTGGACGACATTCGCCAGGGCTTGGTCACCCACCTAACCTTCGACACTGATTTCAGCGATGCGTCGGGTCGCAACAACCATGGAACCCCGGTCGGATTGCCGACCTTGGTTGAGGGTCGTGTGGGCAAGGGCGCCTTGCGGTTTTCCCAGAAAGCCGACGGTTCGGAGTTCAACTACGTGACGCTCGGAACTGCGGCCGATTTAGAGTTCAGCGTGGATGCCGATTTCTCGTTCTCCATGTGGGTGAAGTTCAGCAATTGGCAGCGCGACCCGGTGTTCATCGCCAACAAGAATTGGAACAGTGGCGGCAATGTCGGCTATGCGTTGGCCACCGGTGCCGACGGGCGTTTCCAATGGAATTATGCCGAGCAGGTGGGTGAGCGCCGCGACTACGACAGTGGTCCCGGATTAGTCGGCGACGGCAGTTGGCATCATGTCGCAGTGACTTTCCAACGTGGCGGGCAAGCGGTGACCTTTGTGGATGGAAAAGAAATTAATCGCCAACCGTTGCCGACGACCGGAACAACCGTCAGCCCGGGCCTTCCCACCAACATCGGTCAGGATGGCCGCGGCAACTACACCGACAACAGCACGGTAAGCATGGTGGATGGCACTATTGACGATGTGGCTATCTGGCGTCGTTCGATCACGCCCGATGAAATTCTCGGCATTTACCGCAAGGGACAGTTTGGTGCCAACGTCCAGGAAAAGGCCCTCAGTGAGTCACTCGTTGCATGGTTGCCCCTCGATTACGACACGTCCGATCGTTCCGGCCGCGGCAATCATGGTGTTCGCACGGGCAATCCCCGATTTGTCGAGGGTCGTTCGGGTGGTGCGATCGCGGTGACCTCGATCACCAACGGTTCGTCCTTCAACTACGTTTCCTTGGGTGCCCCTGCCGATCTCCAGTTCGGCAAGGACATCAGCTTCTCGGTCTCGCTTTGGACTTCGTTCACCAACTGGACCGGTGACCCGGCCTTCATTGGTAACAAGGACTGGCGCAGTGGCGGCAATCAGGGTTGGGCGATCGCCACGGCGGGCAACGGTCGTCTTCAGTGGAACCTGGGCGACGGCGACGCCGGTGGCCGCAGCCGCCGCGACTATGATGGACCCGGCGGCACCCTCAACAACGGCGCCTGGCATCACATCGCCACCGTCTTCGATCGTCTTCAAGGTGTCGCCATCACCTATCTCGATGGCGCCGCGGTGAGCACCAACTCGATCTCTGGCGACCTCGATTCCATCGACACCGCCGCGGGTCTGGCCGTCAACATTGGTCAGGATGGTTTGGGTGCCTACACCGACAATGGTGCGGTGGGCCTTCGGGATGGCCGAATCGACGATGTCGCTGTCTGGCGACGATCGCTCGGGGCTGCCGAGGTTCAGACCATCTTCCAACGGGGCCAGCAGGGGTTGAACCTCTTCGGGATGACTGCTCGCACCAATTCGTTGCCCAATGGTGTGGCATCCGGAGACGTGACGTCCGATTCAGTGGTTTTGTGGACCCGTTCACTCGCGCCGGGTGTGCTTCGTTTCGGAGTCTCGACCAACAGTTCTTTGGATCCGTTGGTTTTTTCGAGTGCTGTCACCAATTTGCAGCCGGAGGTTCCGGTCAAGGTGTCCGTCACGGGACTCAATTCGGGTGTCCGCTACTTCTATCGGGTTTTGGATGGGTTTGAGAACAGTGCCTTTGGAACCTTCAAGACTGCGCCCGCTCCCCAAGCCTCGGTCGGGCTCCGCTTCGGAGTGAGTGGCGATTCCCGCGGTGAATTGGCGCCGTATCCGTCGATTGGTAACGTAGCCAGCCGTCGCCTCGATTTCTTTGTTAATTTGGGTGATACCATTTATGCCGATGTGCCGTCGCCGGCGGTGACCAATGACCAAGTCCGCACGTTGGAGCAGTTTCGTCGCAAGCACGCCGAAGTGCTCGGCAATCAGCGAGGCGTCCCGTCAATGGCAGATCTCCGGGCGAGCACGGCGCTCTTCACCACGATTGACGACCATGAGGTGATCAACGATTTCGCTGGTGGTGCGGCTGTGTCGTCGGATTCCCGCTTCGACATCACCGGTAAGCTCATCAACGAGACCCAACTTTATCGGGACGGTCTTAAAGCCTTCTCCGAATTCAATCCGCTCAAGGATGTGACTTACCAGACTCCGGGAGTCGCCCGTACCGATGGCAAACCCAAGCTGTATCGCGCTGCTCGATACGGTCTGGATGCCAGCCTGTTCCTGCTCGACGCGCGATCGTTCCGAGATGCCGAGTTGACCGCTCCCGAGGATCCCAACAACGCCTTGCAGGTGGGTGCTTTCCTCTC
>SXXZ01000008.1 GCA_005789375.1 Verrucomicrobiales bacterium
ACCTAGACTTCATGATGTCGGGCCGTCGGGCCGCCTGAGAGACTGGTCTCAACGATCCCGCCGAAGCGATCAGGCACGGATCGACCAGATAAATGGGGTAGCCCGAGCGGAGTTCTAGACCCCGTTTGGCTCCCCACTTTGTTTAGGCGAATGTTTAGGCGAATGGTACCGGCCATTTAGCATCATCAGGCCAAAAACCTTCGGCGCCACCCCACTCAGCCAACGGCTTCTTTTTTGGCCCTTGGCTGAGGAGTTGCGGGTTTCCCTTTAACTACGAAATGAGCGCCCACGACCCGCGGGCTTTCGATCCGCGGCGTCTCGTCCTGTAGGTTTCCGAACAACTGTCTTCCGTTCGGTAGGCTTACGGCCGTCGAATGATTTACGCTCGGCGGGCTTACGGCCCTCGGCTGACGGACGACGCTCTGCGGATGGGCGGCCGTCGGCTGACTTACGACGCTCGGCGGACGGGCGGCCCTCGGCGGACGAACGCCCGGCAGGCTTACGGCCGTCGGCTGACTTACGACGCTCGGAGGACGGGCGGCCCTCGGCGGACGAACGTCCGGTAGGCTTACGGCCGTCGGCTAACTTACGACGCTCGGCGGAAGGTCGTCCCTCGGCTGGCTTACGACCGGTAGGCTTAAGACCCTCGCTCTTCCAGCCCTCACTCTTGAGCGGGCGAACACCGGGTGCCTTGTCGAAACGGCTTGATGGGCTCGAAGCCCTTGTGTTCAAGGCTGTTGCCTCCGGTCTTCCAGGTTTTGCTGTCTTGAAACTCGAAGACGCTGGTTTGGTTCCTGGACGACTAGACGACCTTGGCCCCCCCCTGCCAGGGGCTGGGTTCTCCGACCGGGCCGCCTTTCGGGCCACCGCGCGTTCTGCGAGCGGCGACAACTGCCGCTCACCGCCCTCACGTTTGTGAGCAAAGGGCTGTTTGCGGAATCTCCGGACCGACTCGATGGTTTTGGGACGCGGCTTGGGCACTAACAAGATGGGACAACCCTCGTAACCAAAGGCCTTCCTCATTTCGCCCGTGAGGTACTTCATGTATTGAGAACTGAACAATTCGTTCCGGTTCACGAAGAGCAGGAACGTCGGAGGTGCCTGCCGCACTTGAGTCGCGTAGTAGAACTTCAGCCGATGCCCCATGTCGCTGACCGGTTGTCGGCGTTCAATGGAGTCATTGAGAGTCCGGTTCAGAATGGCCGTGGGGACCTTCTGCTTCAACTGGCTGGAGACGTAGCGTACTGCCTCTAACAGACGGTCCAGTTGGAACCCATCCTTGGCGGAAGTGAAGATAACCGGAGCGTAATCGAGGAAAAATAGTCGATCCTGAACCCACTGACCGAACTCTGCTAGGGTGGTCAAGCGCTTCTGCCGATCGTCGCGGTCCCGATTCTTACCTTCTCGAACCTCGATCTCTTGCTCGCGAGCTTTCCGCACGTCCTCGGACACAAGATCCCACTTGTTCACCACCACGATGCAGGCGCGTCGCTGTTCGACGATCACGTCGGCAATCTTTTTGTCCTGCTCGGTAATCCCGCTCATCGCGTCAATCACCAGGACGGCGATATCGCAGCGAGCGATGGCGCCCTTGGTTCGTTCAACAGAAAAATATTCGATGCTGTTGTCGATGCGTCGTGCCTTTCGAACACCGGCGGTGTCCACCAGTACGTACTGTTCACGACCAGCCTCGGTCACCACCTCGAAAGGAACGTCGACCGCATCGCGGGTAGTCCCAGGGATTTCGCTAACGATGACCCGATCCGATCCGGTCACCCGGTTGATAATCGAAGACTTGCCGACATTCGGGCGGCCAACGATGGCCAAGCGCTTCGGACCGTCTCGCCGGCGACGCGGCAAAGCTTCACCCTCTTCTCCTTCTTCAAGCGCCACGGGAGCCCCATCCGCATCGACCTCATCGGTTTCAGCCGGTTTTGATTCGGCGCTCCACTGGGGCAGACCAGCGACGGCCGCATCCATCAGATCCTCAATACCATTCCCATGAATGGCGGTGACCGGATAGATTCGTTCGAAACCCAGCGCTGCGAACTCTGTTGCACCGGCGGTTGCCTGATAGTTATCGGCCTTGTTCACCACCACCAAGACTGGCTTCTGAATCGTACGCAGCTTCTTGGCCACCTCTTGGTCCAACGGGACGATGCCCTCCTGAACGTTGACGACCAACAGAATCACGTCCGCCGCCTCGATGGCCAAATCAACCTGCAGCAATGCGGCAGCGGTGATCACATCGGCGGCTTTTTCCCGGCGCAACAACCCGATACCGCCCGTGTCCACCAGCGTGTAGGGGCGACCGTGCCATTCGGCCTCGGCCATTACACGGTCCCGAGTGACACCGGGTTGATCATGAACAATAGCGATGCGGCGACCGACGATTCGATTGAAGAGCGCGGACTTGCCGACGTTGGGACGACCCACGATGGCGATGAGACCTGACATGAGGGAAATCATGGCGGACAGTGTTCAGGGGAAAAAGCTCTTTGTGGGATCTCTGCATCGCGGCCAATTGGGTGAAGGTCGATCGGAAGGCCAAAAAGTGCCTTCCCATTTCAGTTTCCACCCGTAGCCTTTTCAAAGGTTTGCGGGAATCCCCCCGCCCACTGATATCGAGTTTTAACCGAATTTATGGCCGCTGATACGTCCGTCGTCGCTCAAGTTGAGCTGCCTTCACTCCGCCCTCAGATCCTGAAATCCCGTTTAGCACCAACTCCAGGACTCCCCCGCTACACCGCTCAGGTCCAGGATCGATCCGGAAAAACCGTCACCCTGGCCGATCCTCGGGCAACACGGGCCTTGGTCGCGCTCATGGATGTTCATGCAGTCGTCGGCGGTGCCGCCTGCCACTGGGGTGGACCGGCGGCCTTCGCTGAGGTCAGTTCGGCTATCCATGGCGTGCTCTTCGCGGCCTCGGATCGCCCCTGGCACGAGTCTTACAACTTTGTCAACGACGCCGGGCATGCAGA
>SXXZ01000366.1 GCA_005789375.1 Verrucomicrobiales bacterium
GGGCTCATGACCTTCCTGGCGATTTTCTGCCGGCTCGAGCCCGATGCCCGAATCTTGCTGGCCCTGATTGTTCCGGTTCCGGCCCGTTTCCTGTTCTACTTCTCGGTCGGTGTCGCCGTGTTCTTCATCGTGGTCCCATCGCGGGACGGAGTGGCTCACGCCGCACACTTGGGTGGTTTGCTTTTCGGGTGGCTCTGGGTCCAGGCCGGATACCATCGGGGCGAGGGTTTGTGGGAGCGTCTCTCTGAAGCCTGGTATCGTTGGAACCGACAACGCCAAACGCCCCGCGCCCCTTCTCGAGCGGCCGATGGCAAGATCATCAAGCCGTCGTTCCGTTCTGACTCAGCTCCGACCCCAGCAAGAGAACTTTCTGACGCTGAGTTCATGGCTCGTGAGGTGGATCCCATTCTCGATAAGATCGCCCGGGATGGGATCGGCAGCTTGACCCCGGCCGAACGTCAAACGCTCGAGGCAGCTCGTAAGAAAGTGACCCGCCGCTGACAGCCCTCTGGTTGGATCCACCGATCAGCGCATCAGTTCTTAGCAGCCATTGAGGGAGACCCAGACAGGGCTGAGTCCTCCCAGTGGCTTGCTCAATGCCCTAGTGCAGTGTCTTACTCAAAGACACCACCTCGGAGGTGCTTGGGTGAGGTGGTTTTTTGGTCTCTCCCGGAGGTCGCTGGAGGTGCTTGGGTAAGGATGGTTTTTCGGCCACCGAGAGGTAGCCCGAGGACTTCCTAGGTAGGGACCGATCTCCGAGCGGTCCGGTCTGCCGCGGCCCGGCTCTGTGGCGTTGGATAGGGAGAGTGGCGCTCTTTGTCATGTTCGCCGACGTGGCGCTTTCGGAGAAACCGCCCTACCTCGGAAGTGCATTGGTGAGGTATTTTTTTTGGTCTCTCCCGGAGGTCGCTGGAAGTGCTTGGGTGAGGATGGTTTTTTCGGTCACCCGGTACCGGCTAGTCAGCCAAGATCTTGTCAGCCGCTCGCTCGGTGGCTCCTGGAGGTCCTAGAAGCTGGCGAACCAGAATGAGTTCTTTTCGGGCCTCCGAGAGTGCACCCGGAGTTGTCAGGAGGTTCAGGGTCGCCTCAGCCAGGGCGTCGGAAGTCGCCGCATCTTGGACGAACTCCGGCAGGACCGCCTTGCCGGCCAAGAGGTTGGGCATGGCCAAAAAAGGAACTTGGATGATCCGCTTTCCAATTTGGTAAGTGCTCCACGAGGTCTTGTAGAGGGCGATCGTGGGCACCGCGAACCAGGCGCACTCTAGAGTCACGGTTCCGGTCGAGGCGATGGCTACGTCGGCGTCGGCCAGGGTTGCGGCGAGTTTTCCGATCTGGACCGACAGGCCTTCAGGATCAGGAATCCCAGGAGGCAGAGCCGACCGGGCGGCTTCATGTGGCAACACTAGGGTGCATCGGGCCCCGGTTTTCTCGATGATCTTCTGGGCCGCCGCCGCGACCACTGGCCAGTGGCGTCGCAGTTCTCCGTTGCGACTGCCCGGGAGCAGCACCAGATGGGGTTGCTGCCCTGCTGATCGGAAGGGGGACGCCGGCGGTAGACCATGCCGATCGACCAATGGGTGACCCACAAAGTCGACCTGCACACCTGGTGCATTCTGGGCATACCACTCTTTCTCGAAGGGAAGGATCGAAAGTAATCGGTCTAGGATTCGAGGCATCTCTCGGGCCCGTCCGGCCCGCGATGCCCAAACTTGCGGCGACACGAATTGCACCCGTCGCGGCCGCCAGTTCTGGAAAGTTCCAGAGCACTCAGCAGTCATTGCGGTGATGGCCTTGAGGAAGCGCAAATTGAAGGCCCCGAAATCGACTCCGATCACTACGTCGGGAGTCCGTTCGCGGGCGGCTTCCAACAACAGTCGGAACGCGTTTTGGAACCGCCCCAACTGGCGAAGGGCATCGGCGGGACCGATGACCGAATGCGCGGTCAAGTCGCAGAGAATTTCCACTCCGGCCGCCGCCATGGCCGGCCCCCCCGCCCCGAAAAACTGGGGCTCCAGAGGACCCGTCCTTCGGCGCAGAGCGCGAACTAGCTCGGCGGCGAGTTGGTCGCCACTGGGCTCACCGGCGATTAGCAGGATGGACGAAGGCTTCACCGTGGGGTCGGAAGCTTAGGAGGATTAGCCCGATTGTGGAAGCGCTCCCCAAACACCATTTTGTCCCAGAAACAATTTCTCGATGAACCCTGTTTCCGCGCGCCGCGCCGCCTTCCTGAGCCCAGCACCCACGGGGCGGCTCGGACTGGGCTAGGGTGCGGTGATCTCCCCTCTGGATCGTTGGGTCGCTTCGCCGAGTCCTCCGACGGGTCTGGTCACTCATCGGCACACCGCGCCGTGCGCCAGAACTAACTGTTACCCGTTGCTGCCCGTCCATTCGCACTGCGTTTTCCCCGCTTCAGGGACTCTTCCAGTCTGGCTTTTGGAGGGAGTCTGCCAGAAAATGCCGAAATACCAGAGCCCATGAAGATCCCCCTGCTTCCCGAGGCAATCGCCCTGTTCACCGGAACCCTCCTGGTTTCCCAGACGATGGCGGCGACCGACTTCACGGCCGAGATTGAGCCGCTACTAATTCGGCGTTGCTTCGAATGCCATGGCCCGGACAAGCAAAAGGCCAATCTTCGCCTGGATTCTCGAGCGGCGGCCTTTCAGGCGGCCGAATCTGGCAAGGTGGTCCTCGAGGTGGGAAAACCCGAGACCAGCGAACTCATCCGTCGCGTCACCGCCACCGATCCAGATGAGGTCATGCCGCCCAAGGGTCCGCGATTGACACCGGCCGAAGTTGCCAGCCTCACCCGCTGGATCCGCGAAGGTGCTGTTTGGCCTGATAGCAATATCCAGAAGCATTGGTCCTTCCAGGCGCCGATCCGACCCAATCCTCCAGAAAATCTGCCCAAGACGGCCACTCTTCAAAATCCCATCGACCGCTTCATTGTGGCTCGATTGGCCAAAGAAGGGCTGCAGCAACAGCCTGAAGCCGATCGGGCCAATCTGATTCGTCGCGTTTCCCTCGACCTCACTGGCCTGCCTCCGGAACCGTCCGAGATCAGCGCCTTTCTCGCCGACAAGTCGCCGCGCGCGTTTGAGACGCTCGTCGACCGCCTGCTTGCTTCGCCCCACTACGGGGAGCACATGGCCCGGGGTTGGCTCGACCTCGCGCGCTATGCCGATTCCAATGGTTACCAGGTAGATTTGGCGCGTTCCATTTGGCCTTACCGCCAATGGGTGATCGAGGCCTTCAACAAGAACCAACCGTTTGATCAGTTTACCATCGACCAGCTGGCCGGTGATCTTTTGCCCCAACCCACCTTGGCCCAGCGCATCGCCACCGGGTTCAACCGCAATACTAAGGTCAACGACGAGGGGGGTGGCGACGCCGAGGAGTACCGCACCAAGGCGGTGAAGGACCGGGTAGCAACCGTGGGCACGGCCTGGTTAGGACTCAGCCTGAACTGTGCCGAATGCCACACGCACAAGTACGATCCGATCACCCATGAGGAGTACTACCGGTTTTACTCCTTCTTCAACAACAGTTCCGACTCGGGCAATTACAGTCTCGGCCCCTCGGTCGAGGTGCCGAAGCCCGACCTGACCGACATGGATGCACACCTGTCTCGACGATTGCAGGAGACCCGGGATGAGCTTTCTCGCATCGAGAAGGAACTTCAAAAATCTCAGGCCGTTTGGGAGAAGTCGGTGGCTCGGAAGGCGGACCCGTGGCGCACTCTCCAACTCGTCAACCCCCAGTCCACCGGCGGTTCCAGCTACACAAACTTGCCGGACGGATCCCTCCTCGGAACTGGGGTCAACGCCATCTACGACACCATTACCGTCGAAGCCGAGACGGACCTCACAGGCATTACGGCTGTCCTGCTCGAAGTGCTGCCCGATCCTAGCCTCCCGAAGAATGGTCCGGGTCGTTGGGGCGCCAGCGGTAATTTCATTCTCGACGAATTTTCCTTCGCCGCCGCTCCCATAAAGGGCGTCGCTCCGGCCAACACCAATCTCTTTTTCAGCAGCGCCACGGCTGATTGGGAACAGCAGTATTATAAGGCCGAGCACGCGATCGATCGTAATTCCAAGACGGGTTGGTCCATTGGTCCTCGCTTTGGACAGCGTCACTTTCTCATCGCTCGGTTGCAGGATCCGACCGGATATCGCGGGGGCAGCCGGCTCACCTTTCGCTTCGACCATTACCATGGGAACAGCCATTGCATCGGCCGATTCCGCATCTCGGTGACCACAGAGAAAGATCCCCAACGCCAATGGCCCCTGCCTGAGGACGTGCGGGTGGCCGCCTCCCGGTCCTCGCAAGAACGGTCGACCGAGCAGTCGGCGCTCTTGGCAGCCAGCCAGCGCTCCGCCTCGGAGAAAGTCCGTACCCTTGAGCGTGAACTCTTTGTTCTTGAGCAGAATCGTCGGCAGCGCGCCGCTCAGAAGTTCACCACGCTGGTGATGCAGGAACGATCCGATCCTCAGCCGCGCGAGACTTACATTCATCTCCGGGGCGACTTCCTGACCAAGGGGAAGGTCGTTCAGCCGGGCATTCCAGCGGTGTTCCCACCCCTGCCAGCGGGACTCCCGGCCAATCGCCTGACCCTCGCCCGTTGGTTAGTCGATCCAGCCAATCCCCTCACGGCTCGGGTCACGGTGAACCGGTTCTGGGAGCGCTGCTTTGGAACAGGTTTGGTTAAGACCAGCGAAGACTTCGGCCGCCAGGGTGAATTGCCTTCGCATCCCGAACTCCTCGATTGGCTGGCCACCGAATTCATCGCCAGCGGATGGGACGTCAAGGCACTGCAGAAGCTCATCGTGATGTCGGCGACCTATCGACAAAGCGCCGCGACCGATGCCACCCGCCAGGAGAAGGATTTCTACAACCGGTTCCTCTCGCGTGGCCCGCGTTTCCGCATGGATGCTGAGATGATTCGAGATCATGCACTGGCGGTCAGTGGCCTCCTGCACCACAAGGTGGGTGGCCCGAGCGTCTACCCGGTGCAGGTGCCCAACCTCTGGAAGGAAATTGGATTCCTCCGTCCCGAGATCGGCATGGACGAATGGCCAGTGAGCGACGGCCCCGACTTGTATCGACGCGCCCTTTACACTTTCTGGAGACGCGTTTGTACCTATCCCACGTTGGCCACCTTTGATGCCCCCAGCCGCGATGTCTGCGTCTCACGGAGGCCCCGGACCAATACGCCCTTGCAGGCTCTGGCCGCACTGAACGAGCCAACACTACTCGAGGCGGCTCGATTTTTTGGACAGCGGATTTTGGCCGAGGGCGGTCCGGATGATGCCTCTCGCGTGGACTACGCCTTCACGCGGAGCGTGGGCCGACCACCGACCGCGGCGGAACAACGGCGGCTCCTGGCCTTTGTCTTGCAGCAGGAGCGGAGTTTCCGGGCCGACCCCAAGGCGGCATCGGCGTTGATTCAGGTGGGGCAAATGTCAAAAGCGGCCGATTTGGAGACCCGAAAATTGGCCGTTTGGACGACCCTGGCCAGTGTCCTTTTCAACCTCGACGAAACACTCACCAAGGGCTGACCTCAGCCGCCCCCATCAGAGATTTTTCGTGGCGAACCGGAGAGGGCGGTTCGTTGCTCGATGGATCAATCGGTCCAGAGCTTCGTCGGGCTGCTCAGCCGCCAATGCAGCTCATGGAGCGTTGCGGTTGCACAAAGTCGGCCTGGCCAATCTTATGTCCGGCCTCCTTATGTTGGACCCGGTCTCGCAGCAACGAGGCGAGATCTTCGTCGGAGCCGCCGCCCCGCAGCAGCGGCTTAAGGTCGTGTTCATCGAGGCTGAAGAGGCAGGTTCGCAGTTTTCCGTCGGCGGTCAGACGCAACCGGTTGCAGTGACCGCAGAAGGGCTCACTCACCGGAGCAATGATGCCCAACTCGCCCTCAGACCCTTCCAGACGCCAACGGCGCGCCGTTTCTGAGGGATTGGCCGAGGCATCGACTGGCAGCAAATTAAACTCCCCGCGCAGACGTTCCAGAATCTCCCGACCGGGAACGACCAGCCCCTTTTGCCAGGCTCGGCTGGAGTCGAGCGGCATGAATTCAATGAAGCGCAGGCTCAGATTTTGTTTCACCGCGAAACGGACCAAATCGGGGATCTCGTGGTCGTTCATTCCGCGGATCACCACGGCATTGACCTTCACAGGATGAAACCCGAGTTCCCGGGCGAGGCGGATTCCGTCGAGCACACCCTCCAGACCGTCTCGCCCCGTCATCTTCTTGAAGTTGTCGCGGTCGAGTGAATCCATGCTGAAGCTGACCCGGTTCAGCCCGGCCTTCCGCAGGGCAGCGGCCTGGGATCCGAACAGCGCCCCATTGGTGGTCATGGCCAGGTCGCGGACGCCGGGAATTTGCGAGAGCGATCCGACCAGTCGGTCGACTCCGTGGCGCAATAGAGGCTCGCCGCCGGTGACCCGGACCTTCTCGATTCCTAAATCAACAGCGATCCGAACCACCCGGGTGATCTCCTCGAAACTGAGGATCTCCGACTTCGGTTTCCATTCCCGGTGAATTGGGGTCGTCGAGAGGTTGGCCGGGGGGTTGGCCGGGGTTGGATTCCGCAGGCCATCGTAGCGGGTTCGGTAGAAATTCGCGGCCTCCTCGGTCTCGGGCAGGCAGTACAGGCAGCGGAAATTACAGCGATCGGTCACGCTAACCCGAAGGTCTCGCATGACTCGTCCGTGGGAATCCTGTAATTGCCCGTGCATCGCGTCAGCTTGGGCCCGCACGGTGCCGGCCGCAACGCGGAGTATGACCGATGCAAATTGGCCCCAAGGGTTGGGGTCTACGGCTTGGGAGCGGTTTCCACCCGGGTGGATCCGTCGGTACCCACATCCACCTTCAAGGGGTAGGCGTTGGTGGCCGAGCTGGCCGCGGCCTTGGGTCGAATGCCTTCCTGCAAAAGTTGAGCGCCCTTCTTGTCGAAGCCGTAAAGCCCACGCCGGATGAAGTCGAGCCGGCGAGCGATGTTGAGCTCCTCCTTCAGCTTGCGCACCTGATCGCGGAGGACCGCCAGGTCGTTGAACTTTTTCTCGAGGTCGGTTTTTTCGGCGATGAGCCGCTTGAGCTCCTTCTTGAGGGCCTCACGGTCCCCCTCGCTGGCGGCGAGCTTCCGTTCGGTGATTTTGATTTGGTTTTCGAGACCCCCGATTTGACCGGTCAATTCGCCCATCTTTTTGGTCAGGTCATCCTTCTCTCCCTCCAAGTCGGAAATCTGTTTGTCCCGGCGCTCGATCTCAGTCTTGGCCGCGGCCGCCGCCTTTGCTGCCTCGGCGGAAGTGCGGGTCAGTTCTCCGGAGGTAGCGACCCATTTGTTGGAGACCGTGTTCAGATCTTCGATGCGCTGGCTGAGATTGGTTTCGAGGGTGGCATTCACCCGCACTTGCTCGGTGAGCTTGCCCGTCGTGGCCACCAGATCGTTGGACAGGGCAGATTGCTGACCCTCCATTTGGATCCGTGTCTCTTCAGCTTTCTTTGAGTTCAGAAACCATCCGGTGCCGAGGCCCAGGCAAATAAGCACAAGCACCGCGGGAACGAGTTTGGATTTCATTGATGAAGTAGGTTTGGACGGCCAGAAGAATTCCCGGTCGCTGGATCAATAGACACCGAATCAGTCAGGACATTCAATCTCTGAGCAAGGGACCGCCTTGCGTTGGCTGGAGCTCACTTTACCGTGAGGCCATGCTGATACCCGACCGAATGGGGGTAATGATCCTGGGAGAGGCCAGCCTGTTTCCACAGGCCATGATGCCCCTGTTCATCTTTGAACCCCGCTATCGGGAGATGCTGGCCGAGTCGCTGGAGACTCATCGGATGTTCTGCCTGGCGATGCAGCGGACCGATGCCAAGCGAGAGTCCCCCTGCCGAATCGCTACCCTCGGACTCGTTCGGGCCTCGGTCCAAACCCCGAACGGAACTTCCAACCTCGTGCTGCAAGGCCTCATCCGGGTCCGCTTGGGTCGGATCGTCCAAACCCGGCCCTTCCGCCAGCACCTCATCACTCCCATTAAGGAGAACGTGGAGAGGTCCCCGGAGGTGGTGGCTCTGGTCAACCGCAGCCTAGACCTGATCGATGTGCGCCTGCGTCAGGATCAGCCGGTGCCACTGGATCTCATTCGGCAACTGGCCTCAGGCGGTCAGGCCCAATCGGAGACACGGGTCGAAGACTGCATTCGGGAGCTGAAGCGTATCAAGAACCCGAGCCGCTTCGCCGACCTGATCGCTGCTCTCCTGCTGCCCAATCCCGCGGCTCGGCAAATGATCTTGGAGACCGTCCAACCCGAAGCCCGCCTCCGTCATCTCGTGCTGTTTTTGGCGGCTGAGATTCACCGGGGCGCCTCGGGCGAGGGAGAGGGATGACACCCGTAACCCATAATCCGCCCTCGACCACGCCCTCGACCCATCTCTGGAGCAAGTACGGCCATGTGCTCTCCATGGGCATCCAGAACACACTGGTCTACCGGACCAACTTCCTGTTTCGGGCCGCCTTTGGATTAGTCCCGTTGGCGGCGACGCTCTTTCTCTGGGAGGCGATCTACGCCGACAAACCAGCCGGCGCGGCCATCGGAGCCTACACGTTGGCCCAAATGGTGAGCTACTACCTGTTGGTCACCGTGGTGGATTCGATTACCGCCGTCGCCGAAGACGACTGGCAAATCGCCGCCGATATCAAAGACGGAGCCGTGAGCCAATTCCTGCTCAAGCCGCTCGATTTCTTGGCCTACCGGCTGTGCCTCTACCTTTCCGGACGTGTGATTTACACCAGCGTGGCCCTGATCCCGGTGGCCTTCTTTTTGTTCTTTCAGCGGGAATACCTGGTGGGTCCCGCCGAGTCCTTGGGCTGGGTTCTCGCGCTAGTGTCGGTGTTGATGGCGGGGCTTCTGCAATTTTTCATCGCCTACACCGTCGCGTTGTTGTCGTTCTGGGTGCTTGATGTCAGCACCTTCATCTTCATCCAGTTCGCCTTCGAGTTCCTGGCCAGTGGCCACCTTTTTCCGTTGGACATCCTCCCGGACGGCCTGCACCGACTGCTGCTCTGGTCCCCTTATCCGTACCTCCTCTATTTTCCGGTGGGCGTTTATTTGGGCCGCATTCAGGGAGCGGAGTTGTGGCAGGGTTTTGCGCTGCAGTTGGCTTGGGTGGGGGTGGCCTTCCTGATAGCCCGGTTCGTCTGGTCTCGCGGCTTGCGAAAATACACCGCGGTCGGTGGTTGAGGCGCTGGCTGAACCAATAATCTGCATGCCCTCCCTCTCTCGCTATGCTGGCATTTATGCCGCGTTGATCCGCTACTCGTTGATCCACGAGATGCAGTTCAAGGTAAACTTTCTCCTCTGGATCGTTGTCGAGGCCCTGTGGTTCGGACTTCAACTGGCCTTCATGACCGTCCTGTACGGGCATACCGACCAGATCGCCGGTTGGTCGCGGTGGGAGGTCGTCTTACTGGTTGGCTGCAACCAGTTCATCCAGCAGCTTTTCCACACCCTTTTCGTCAC
>SXXZ01000367.1 GCA_005789375.1 Verrucomicrobiales bacterium
GAAACCGGCACCGCCCACCCCATCCACTGCGCAGTCCTCCCCGATGGCAGCACCTACTCCATCACCCTGGCCGGCCCCGTCACCCGCACCTACACCACCCGCCGCCACTGACCGAGCACTGATACCCCGGACTCCCGAGCAGCAACCGGCACAATCTTGCCGAGCCAACGACCCTCCGAGCCCAAAGAGCCTGTCCCCAAGTCGCCCGGGGCGCGGGCCTCGCCTAGGCCGTAGCGGGACCGCGCTGGAGCACGCATTGGAAGCGATCAAACCCTTCCCTCGCGCACAGCGCGAAAACCAATCCTCCCCCGAGCTTCCTTGCGCGCGGAGGACTGAACCCGCGGAGCCCTTTATTTCTGCTCGCTTCACCACAGCCGTCCCGTTAATTCCTTCACCAGCATGAGTTCGCAAGTTCCCGCAGACCTGAAATACGCCAAGTCCCACGAATGGGCTCGCATCTCCGGCGATACCGCCGTCGTCGGAATCACCGACCACGCCCAGCACGAACTGACCGACATCGTCTTCGTCGAACTCCCCTCCGTCGGCCGCAAGGTCAAGGCCGGCGAAGCTTGTGCCGTTGTCGAATCCGTCAAGACCGCCAGCGACATTTACTCCCCGCTTTCCGGCGAAATCATCGCCGTTAACAGCACCGCTAGTGACAACCCGGCCTCGGTAAACACCGAACCCTATGCCGGCGGTAGCTTCTTTACCCTGCGCCTCTCTAACCCGGCGGAATCCGAGGCGCTCTTATCGCCTGCTGCCTATTCCCAGCAAATCGGAGGTTAACGAACTCGGGCTCAGACTCGAACCCGGGCTCACCACACGATCCATCGAGCGTCAAACCGCCCTGAACCACCGGCCTCACCGGTGGTTCAATTGTTTTCAGGAGCATCCCGACGCAGACCCACCTTGTCGGCGATGTCGTTAAATTCCTCCCGACTCACCTCGTGCAGTTCCTTACCCCGCTTGGTGAGGTGCTCGTTGATCTTGATAGCCTTCTCAGTCATCGCCTCGTGAGTTTCCTGAGTACCACCCACGAGCGCGAAGTTCTTGCCCTTGGTCAACCGCTGGTGGCCATCCGAATCGAGACCCACCCCCAACAGGAGAGCAGGAGCCTTCTTCGAGGGCTTCTTGGAATCTGGCATGGCGAGACGGTAGATCGGAAAAAACCCAAGTCGCCACGGCAAATCTTCCATTAAGGCACCACCCAGCCCCGACATTGATTGGCTCGATGATGCTGAAAAAACATTCGATTCACGCAGAGACGACCCACTAGACGACAACAGCGGAGTCATGCACGACCCCGTATTCTGGACCCTCCGCATCACACAAACCCTAGCCAGCATCGCTATGGCCGTCCTGTCCGCCGATTTCGTCGTCGGTGTGTTCCACTGGATTGAAGACGCCTACCTCCGCGAAGACTGCCCCCTGCTGGGAGAACTCATCGCCAAACCCAACATTCTCCACCACTACCGGCCCCGCCATTTTCTCAAACACTCCTGGATGGACTCCTGTTGGGACCTATGGGTCGTGGCGGCACTCTTCGTCCTCGGCGCATGGGCCCTGGAATCCCTCACACCGGCCGTCTGGGTCTTCGCCTGCTTGGTCGGCAACGCCAACCAAATCCACAAGTGGGCCCACCGCAGTCGGCGTGAGAATGGCCCTTGGATAAATCTTCTCCAAGATCTCAGGATTCTCCAAAGTTCCCGACATCATGCGATCCACCACACAGACCCCAAATCGACTCACTACTGTGTGATCACAGAGCACCTCAACCCCATTTTGGAACAGTTGCGATTCTGGACCCATCTGGAGTGCTGGCTGTGGAGAGCCTTTCGGATTCGACGCCGCAGCGACACCTCGAACCGACGTCATGGAATCACACCCGAATGGGTTGTGCGCGCTGAACACGCTTGAACCCCGCCTAGAATGCCCAACCTCCAGCGCAACTACCCGCTCCTGCTCCTGAGCCAATTCCTCAGTGCCCTGGGCGACAACGCCCTTCTAGCCGTCATCGTGGGACAACTCACCTACCTTCAGAAGGCAGGCCTCTTGTCCGAGGCCCAGCTCAGGACCCATAACACCGTCTACACCAGCCTCCTGTTCATTCCCTTTATTTTCTTGGCTCCCGTCGCTGGTTTTCTCAATGACCGACACTCCAAAACCTCCTGGCTGGCCGGTGGCAATGCCCTGAAAATTCTCGGCACACTCCTCTGCGCATTGAGCCTCCGCTGGGGTCCCATCTGGCAGGGTATCGGATATCTAATCGTTGGCGTGGGCGCCTGCGTCTATGGGCCTGCCAAGTATGGCATCCTGCCCGAGATCCTTCCCAGAGAACGCCTCGTCCGGGCCAACGGCATGGTCGAACTCCTCACCCTGGTGGCCATCCTCGGCGGAGCCATCGCCGGTTCGATCATGGCCGACCGGTGGAAGGATTCCGTGTTGAGCTCTTATGCGGTGCTCGTGGGAATTTACCTCGGCTCATTCCTGCTCAATCTCCTCATGCAGCGAACGCCATCCAACCCCACCGTCCTCTGGAACCTCAATCTGACCGCGTTCAAAGACCATGCGAAGCAACTGGCCTTGGCTCCCCGATTGTCCCGAATGCTGGTGGGCACCGGACTCTTCTGGATTTGCGGCGCAGCCATGAAGATCAACTTCCAACCGTGGGGCCTGAGCGTTCTCCACCTGCCCGATAACACCCAAATCGCCCTCCTCGGGCTGTGGCTCAGCGTCGGAGTCATGGTGGGCAGCATTCTGGCCGGCCGATGGTTTCCCGTCGGAGAATTGCAACGCACTCGACTCTTCGGTTTTGCCCTCGCCAGCATGCTCGGCCTCCTGTTCTCCGTGGAGCACCTCAACCTCTGGAAGCACCCCACTATTCAGGCCGGCGCGTTGCATTTGATCCTGCCGGTGGTCGGCCTGCTCATCGGCACCGGCATCGCCGCCGGATTCTTTCTCATCCCACTCAATGCCGCCCTGCAGGCCGAATCCGACCCGAACAAAATGGGCAAGACCATCGCAGTCCAAAACCTGGTCGATAATCTCGGCATGGTCAGTGCCAGCTTGCTCTGCCTCGTCAGCGTCCAGGTGGGCATCAGTGCGTCGGGCGTTTTCTTAGTACTTGCCTTGGTGACAGCCGCCATCGTGGCCCTGTTGAAAATTCCGGCTTCGAACATCCACACAACCCCTGGAGGAAAAACCCGATGATCAAGTCCCTCCTCCATTGGCTCCTGCGCCTGTGTTTCCGGTACCGCGCCTACAATACCGATGCGCTTTCCACCCCGGGTCCGGTCTTGCTGCTGCCCAACCACGTGTCGTGGCTGGATTGGGCCTTTCTCGGAGTCATCCTTGATGAAGACTGGAAGTTCGTCACCAGCTCCACCACGGCCGAAACCTCGTGGATCCACCGGAAGATCATGGTTAACCGGCGCACCTTCCCGATCGACCCCGCCTCCCCTTACGGCGCCAAGCGCATGGCGGAATTCTTAGCCAAGGGAGGCCGGCTGGTCTTGTTCCCCGAAGGACGCCTGACGCGCACCACCCGGATGATGAAGCTTTTCGACGGCACCGGGTTCCTCATCCACAAAACCAAGGCGAAGGTCATCACCTGTTATTTGCGCAATGCGGTTCGCGTGCCCGCTGTGCGACACACCGGCTGGACTCAGTGGTTCCCGAAGGTCTCTGCCCACTTCAGCCCCTTGCTGACGGCTCCGGATTTGACGCATCAACCCAACGCCGTGGCCCGCACCCGGATCACCCGCTGGTTGCGCGACGTGATGGTGCACCAGCAATTCCAAGCCGAGATGGACCACGGTCCGCAGGATATTCTCGAAGCCATCGCAGAAACCGCCCGGACACTGCCACGACGCCAAGTCCTCGAAGACATCACCCTGAAACCGCTGACCTATCGTCGCCTCATGGTGGGTACCGAACTCTTGGCCGGCCAATTTCGGCGGTGTCTACCCCCAGCAGCGCGATCTCCTCAGGGCGACCCCGCCCAGGTCGGAGTGCTTTTGCCCAACGTTAACGGCATGCCCGTCACCTTGATGGCACTGTGGGCCACCGGACATACCCCGGCGGTCCTCAACTTCTCCACGGGTCCAACCATTCTCCTGCAATGCTCTCAACTGGCCGGCATCCGCGACATCATCACCTCCCGAACCTTCCTCCAGAAGGCCAAGTTGGATATCGCCCCCCTCGAAGCGGCCGGCATCCGGTTCCACCACCTCGAAGACATCCGGATGGGCATCGGAGCCGTGACCAAAATCCTGACACTCATCCAGCACAGCCTGCGCTGTGGCATGGGTCTGAAGGTGCCACGATCGGGATTCGATGCGGCCAAAACACCGGCCGTGATTCTCTTCACTTCCGGATCGGAGGGCATTCCCAAGGGGGTGGTACTCACCCATGCCAATCTCTTGGCCAATATCCGCCAGATGGACGCCTTTCTCGACATTTCCGATGAGGAACGGTTCTTTAATGCGCTCCCTCTCTTCCACAGCTTCGGCCTAACCGCCTGCACCCTGCTGCCCCTGGTTCGCGGTCTGTACACCTTCTTGTATCCATCGCCCCTGCACTATCGAGTCATCCCCGGAGTGGTGTATGACCGCAACTGCACCGTGATGGTCGGCACCAACACCTTCCTCAATGGCTATGCCCGCAAGGCGGCACCCTATGACTTCCACTCGGTGAAGTTTCTGGTGGCCGGCGCGGAGAAGGTCCAGGAAGCCACCGCGCAAACCTGGGCCCGGAAGTTCGGCATCCGTTTGCTCGAGGGCTACGGTGCCACTGAGTGCAGCCCGGTGCTGTGCGCCAACAACCGCATCGAAGCTCAGTTCGGCAGCGTCGGGCGTTTCATGCCCGGCATGGAATGGAAACTCGAGCAAGTGGAAGGTGTCAGCGAAGTCGCCCCCGAGGGACGCATCGTCTCGGGCCGACTCTTCGTGCGCGGCCCCAACGTCATGCGGGGCTACCTCAACCCCGAAGCCAACGCCGCCTTCCAATCGCTGGGTGGCTGGTACGACACCGGAGATCTGGCCCGGGTCGACGACGACGGGTTCGTCTTCCTGCTCGGCCGCATGAAACGCTTCGCCAAGATCAGCGGCGAAATGGTCAGCCTCACCGCCGTGGAAGACGCCCTGGCCGGAGCCTTCCCCCAGCACGGCCTCCGCTGCGAAATCGCTGTGGTGGCGGTCGCCGACGAGGAGAAAGGCGAAAAGCTCATCGCCATTTGCAATGCGCAACGACTGTCGATGGATGAAGTGCGACAGGCCATCAAGGCCAAGGGTTTGACCAACTTGTGTGTCCCGCGAGAGATCCGGTTTGTGAACGAGATCCCCAAGCTCGGCACCGGCAAGATCAACCATCGGGCGCTCATCGAAGTCGTCCGCTCCCCGGCAATCGGTTGACCAATATCCATGCCTAGAGCCATCTCAACGCCTCAACCCGGCGATCCGCGTACCGAAGCC
>SXXZ01000368.1 GCA_005789375.1 Verrucomicrobiales bacterium
CAGGCTAGGGACAGGCTAGGGACAGGCTAGGGACAGGCTAGGGACAGGCTAGGGACAGGCTAGGGACAGGCTAGGGACAGGCTAGGGACAGGCTAGGGACAGGCTAGGGACAGGCTAGGGACAGGCTAGGGACAGGCTTAACCCGCCTGGATGGCGATAAATGATTAAATCAATCCTTTTAAATCGATCGTTGGTCAGAAAATATCAGCTCTCAAATTCAATTCTATGAATAATGAACCACCCCAAATAGCGCCAATGATTGATGCTGTTACTCGTGATGTGCTCTCCATGATGACTGGAAGCCAGATCGAGTCTTCAGCCAATGAACCAGCTCCCGAATCCTTCGATGTCGATGGTGTGGCAGCAGTCGTCGGGATGACCGGAGGTTTGACTGCTAATGTGCACCTAGTGCTGGGAAGCAATGTCGCTCGCAAGGTTGTGGGCGGTATGCTGGGTTCTTCGCAGTTCGGTGATGCCGAGATGCGCGATGCGGTGGGTGAGTTAACTAACATGGTGGCTGGTGGTCTGAAGAATCGACTGGATCGCCTTAACATTGTGCTGAAATTGACCATTCCGACATTCATTAGGGGTCGCGAAATGCAGATCACCTCTCAGGGTTTTACCTTTGGCGCCATGAATTCGTTCCGCTTGGCCGGCTCCGATGAGCCGGTTCGGGTGATCGTATTTGCCCGGATGAATAACTGAAGCTCAGGTCTGCTCCAGGGTGAAAACCTGCATGGATTAGCACTCGGCGTAATCCTTGCATCCCGCTGTGAGGATGGGTTGCGACTTGTGGTTTGTGGCTTTCGAAGCTTTGCTCTGTGGGATTCAATGCGCTACATCGAACCACACGGCCACATGGTCAGCCGGACGACGGATGACTACGTTGACATGGTCACAGCTGGCTGCGAGGCCGTCTGTGAACCGGCTTTTTGGGCGGGATTCGACCGCTCTTCGGTCGACGGTTTCCAAGACTATTTCCGGCAGTTGACGGAGTACGAGCCGGCCCGCGCTTTGCGTTACGGACTGCCGCATTTCTGTTGGCTGTGCATTAACCCGAAGGAGTCTGAGGATGTTGCCTTGGCCTCCGATGTTCTTGCGCTAATTCCGGAGTTCTTGGACCGACCTAACGTCTTGGGGATCGGTGAGATCGGTCTCAACAAGAATTCACGGAATGAATTGAAGGTGCTCGAAATGCACGTGGATCTCGCGGCCAAGACCGAGCAAATGATCCTCGTTCACACGCCCCATCTGGAGGACAAACTCAAGGGTACTCGCCTGATTCTGGATCTGCTGGCGGCCGACTCGCGGATCCGCCCAGAGCGGGTGCTCATCGACCATGTCGAGGAGCATACGGTCCAAATAGTCCTGGACCGAGGGCATTGGGCCGGAATGACGCTTTATCCGATCAGCAAGTGCACCCCGGCTCGCGCGGTCGACATCTTGGATTGTTACGGCTCTGAGCGCTTGTGGATGAACTCGGCCTGCGACTGGGGTGAGAGTGTGCCGCTGGCGATCCCCAAGACAGCCTTGGAGATGCGTCGTCGCGGGTGGACGGCCGAGGCGATCGATAGGGTAATCTATCAGAACCCGGTCCAATTCCTCGGGCAGAACCCTAAGTTCCGCCTTTGACCTGCAGTGAGTCCAGTTTGACGAGATCTAACTCTAGCTATCCGGGTCCGGTGGAATCCTCCGATTTAGGCTGATCCATCGAAGACGGTGGGAGGTGTTCGGCCCAGCATTTTCGATGCTGAGGCTCGGTTGAACAGCGTGTGTCAGTGCCGGTTTGAAAACCACTGAGTTCAGAAACTTAACGGATCATCGATCCGGCCTGAGCTTGTCGGTTGCCCCAAACCAATTCTGATCAACTCGGGTGGGCCCCGGACGCATTCGGCCTCCTCTGGAAGAAGAAAGAAACGCGGGCGCTTATCCGGAAAGAAAACGACATCCGGAAATAAAACCGATCCGAGGATCCGGCAAAACCGCGGATTTTAAACCGGCAACTTTCCGTGGATTCCGGAACGTTGCTGAGGAGCGTGTTTAAGACAGCGATGGCCGACCTAGTCAGAACTACTGGCGGAACATAGACTCCACCAAAGGCCTGAAGTCTTCTAAGGTCGGCGTTTTCATGTCGGGAACCTTGCCCTGATCATCAAAACGCCGGACGCGGATGGCTCGATCAAATTGGGGTCGCTTCTCAAATTCTCTGGCTTCTGGTTCCTCCATGGGTCCGCCTTGGAGGGACAGGCTCTGCTTGGAAGCGTCTGACAGCTCGGCAAAGTAACCAGCCTCTTTCCAGCACAGGTAACGCTTGGAATCGGCATGCATGCGGATCGGTTCGACCACTGCTGGGCTGAACCACTTCTCCAATTGGTTGGCCCCCACGCGCTCGTGCCGTGTGTCGATGCCGTGATCGGCGACATCCTCGCCGAGATCATGCAGGAGATGCCCGTAATCATGCAGGAGGCTCGCCACGATGACCTCCGGAGCTTCCCCTGCTTGCTGAGCAAAGGTGGCGCACTGCAGGGCATGCTGAAGTTCTGTGACATCCTCTCCGTAGCTGCGATGCCCCTTGGCTTCGAAGACTCGGAAGATTTCAGTGACGATCTGGTGTGCGTTGGAAGAGGCCATGGGTGACAGGACTGGATTTAAAGCCAGCCGATTGCTCTAGTATCCAAGCGATAAACCGGAGGAGCTTCCAGACTGAATTTGGCGCTCCAGATTTCCCCTATTGCCTGTCCCTCCGGCGCGCATGTCCCTCTGTCGCGCTGTGGCAAGGCCACGAGTGGTTGGATGTGACTGCAATAAATTACGTTTCACTCACGGCCAGGAAACGGTGTCGGCGCTGGTTGGAGGGAGACGTCCTCGGTCCCGAAGAGGATTTGCCCGATGGACCTTTGAAGTTCCAGGTCATAGTCAGCGACCCCGCTGGGTAGTGAGAGTCTCTCAAGCTTTCCTCAGTGGTGTCGCGCTTTCCTCCTCAACTCGATGGAAACAGTGTTTTCCGAAGGAGCTAAAAACAGTTCTGAAACGGGAAGAGCGACGATCGGTTCGCTTAAGAAAAGTCTCCGATCTGGCCCGGGTCAGGTGCCGACAATTTCGCGCAGCGCGACGCCGCCGTCGGTGAGGCTTCGGGGGCGGCCCAAACCGTCGAGGTATTCGGCGCTGGGAGACAATCCCAACAGGTGAAACAAAGTGGCTGAGAGATCCCGGGGGCGCACCGGGCGCGAGTCAGGATAAGCTCCAATGCGGTCGCTGGAGCCGATAATTTGTCCGCCCGGCACCCCGGCACCGGCCATGGCCAACGAGAAGCACGCACCCCAATGGTCCCGTCCGCCCACGGCGTTGATTTTCGGGGATCGACCGAATTCACCCAGGGTCACGACCAGAGTTTCGTCGAGCAGACCGCGACTCGATAAATCTTCGATGAGGGTGGCGAAGGATCGGTCAAACTGGGGGCACAGAACATCCCGGACACGGCTGGCATTGCTGGCGTGGGTGTCCCAGAGGGGGCTTCCAGCGAGCTCGGCCTTGCCTTCCCGGGGCCAATTCACTTGGACTAATCGTGTGCCCGCTTCGACCAACCGCCGGGCCAGCAGGAGGCTTTGGCCGAATTTGTGTGGGCCATAAGCCTCACGGATGGCGGCGGGTTCGCGTTCTAACTCGAAAGCGCGTCGACTCGCATCGGCGTGCAGTAGTTCAAAGGCCTTCTGGTGCGATTGGTCCCAAGAGGCGACAGCCCCGCTGCCCACACCTTGACGAAAGCGGGCGTCAAATTGCTCTAGGAGGCTTCGACGCTCTTGCAGGCGTAAATCCGAGACTCCCGGTTGACGGCTCAGTCCTTCGATTTGCATCGGAAGTTGAGTGGGGTCGCAGCGCATGAGCATTGGATGCCACGCGGGGCCCATGAAACCACCGTTCTGGCCAGGCCAGAGAATGTTGCCGTCATTGGCCAAGGGTTCCGGCAGCACCACGGCCGACATGGGCGAACGGGTGCTCGGTTTGAGCATGCCCACGACGGAAGCGATGCTTGGCCAATCCTGGGGGCCTGGGGGAACGTTCTCGGCCTTGGTCTGGGGTTCATAGCCCGTGAGCATGAAGGCCCCGCTGGTTGAATGGGCATCGATCTCCGTGGTCATCGAGCGGATGACACTGAGGCGATGGGCGACCTTGGCTGTGTAGGGGAGTGTCTCGCAGAAATGAGTCCCGGGAATCCGGGTGGCGATGGAGCGGAACGTGTCGCGGATCTCCGACGGAGCGTCGGGCTTGGGGTCAAAGGTTTCGTGCTGTGGGGGGCCTCCGGCCAAAAAGATGAGGATGCACGCTTTGGCCTGACCGAACCGGGAGCCTGTCCCGGTGTTGGCCAGTGATCCCAAGGCGCGGCCGCTCGGATCTAGAAGGTGGGACAGGGATAGTCCGAAGGCGCTCAAACCACCCACCCGAAGCCAGTCGCGCCGGCTGCTCAGGGGTCCGCTGCAAGGGATTCGGGGAGCGTTCATCGAAAGGGTGGATTCTTAAATCAACGTGTCACGGGGACAGGCTTTGGTCCACGGACAATTCAACGGCGTGAGTTGGACGCTAGAGATTATTCCAGGCGGACTATTCCGCCGCTGTGTCCGTTCCAAGGCGAGGTGGGTTGCCTGTCACGTGGAGCTCGGTCACCTTCGGTTCCATGATGACGATCCGCAGGGGGCATGAGCGCGGGCACGCGGACCACGGTTGGTTGGACTCCTTCCACACGTTCAGTTTCGCTGATTATCACGACCCTCGTTGGATGGGGTTCCGCAGCCTGCGAGTCATCAACGATGACCGGGTAGCGCCAGGGATGGGCTTTGGCATGCATCCTCACCGGGATATGGAAATCCTTACTTATGTCCTGACTGGAGCCTTGGAGCATCGAGATTCCATGGGCAATGGGCGGGTGATCCGGGCAGGTGATGTGCAGTACATGGCCGCCGGGACGGGGGTGCATCACAGTGAGGTGAATCCTTCTGGGGAGGACTGGGTCCACCTTCTCCAAATCTGGATCGTGCCCGAACGCCGCGGTGTTCCGCCTCGGTACGAGGAGAAATCCATGACAGGGGCCGCCTCAGGAGTTCTGCACCTCGTTGCCAGTCGTGACGGTCGGACGGGCTCTATAGCCATTCATCAGGATTGCGACCTTTGGTTAGGAAAATTGCAGGCCGGAGATTATCTTCATCACCCCTTGGCCGCCCACCGCCAGGCCTGGGTTCATGCGGCCGAAGGTCAACTCGTGCTCAACGGAGAGTTGATGTCGGCAGGAGACGCCGCGGCGGTGTCTGAGACTGAGGAACTGACGTTGACGGCCACCGCTTCGACTCAAGTGCTCGTCTTTGATTTGGGCTGATGTACTGCCAATTCAAAGCAGCGGTGTCAGGACAGGAGTGCCACCCAATGATTCATAGGTAATTTTTAGAAACCACGAGTGCCCCGGTGGAACTCGTTTTCTGGGCCTTCGAATACAATGAAAACGAGCGGGAGATCGAACAGAATAAAACCGCGACAAAACAAAACCGCGAAAGAGGAAAACTGCAGAAGAGGAAACGATGGCTCCAGAGGAAGGGCTCGAACCTTCAACCCATCGGTTAACAGCCGATTGCTCTACCATTGAGCTACTCTGGAACACCGAAATGAGCCGTGACGGTAGGCGGTTTTCTGGAGGGTCGTCAACCGCGAGTTCGAGTTTGTCAGTGAGAGTTTCCGGGTGGGGCCGTTTTCTTCTGAAAAATCAGAATGTGCTGACGCGGTAGGTTTGTGAGGTTCTCAACGAATGCCAACCGCGGATGCAACGCCATCTCCTTCCGGACTTGGGCCGCTGTCATTTTGTGCAAGGGCTTGATGGGGATCCAGCGCTCTTCGCCGCGGTATTCGACGAAGACGAGTCGGCCTCCCGGCTTGAGTGCATCGGTCATGCGACGGGTCATCTCCAACGGGTGATCGCACTCGTGGTAAACATCCACCAAGAGGATGAGGTCGAGGGTGTTGTCTGGCAGTCGGGGGTCGGTGGTGGTGCCCAGCACCGGGACCACGTTGGTGATGCCTCGCACCAAAAGGTTGGTGCGCAGAAATGAGATCATTTCCGGTTGGATGTCGTTCGCATAGATCTTGCCGGTCGGGCCCACGACTCGGGCCATGCGCCAAGTGAGGTAGCCGCTGCCTGCGCCGACATCGCCCACCTGATACCCTGGCTTTAGGCTCAGGGCGCTCACCAGGCGATTCGGGGCTTCCTCGGTTTCGCGCTCTTCCCGCTCTAGCCAAGGTGCCCCTTGATGGGACATGAAATGAGCAATCTCGCGGTCGACAAACCACTTGCCGGTTCCGTCGAAGGATCCCGGGCGGTATTCGTAGGTGGGCGGTGGGGTGAGTTGCGACGGATCCGCAGCCTGGAGCTTTGAGCACCCGATACTGATGAGAAGAACGTAGAGAAAGAGTTTCATGGGTCAGTGGTTTTGAGTGCAGGCCTGCACAAAGGCACGGAACAGTCGGGCGTGTTCGGGATGGGTTGAATAAAGGCGTTCAGGATGGAATTGAACCGAGGCGAACCATGGCAACAGTCCGGAACTTTCCGCCCGAAGCTCGGTCCCTTCGATGACCCCGTCGGCCGCACTGAGCGTTACCCGGAGCGGGTCGGCCAATCGGTGGATGGCCTGGTGATGCGTGCTATTCACACCCAGAGTTTTAGTGCGGTAGATGGCGGATGCTTGAGTGTCTGGAACAATCTCGACCGGGTGAACCGCCTCGAATCGTCGGCTCATTTGGGCGTGGGGGATATCACCGGGACGCTGGGAGGGGAGGTCGACATAGAGCGATCCCCCGAGGGCCACGTTGACGAGTTGATGTCCTCGGCAAATGGCCAATAGCGGCTTGGGGTGCCGAAAGAGTTCATCCAACAAGGTTAACTCCATCACGTCGCGGTCTGGTTCTGGGAACTCGCAACGCTCCAGCAAATCCGAGGGGACCTCGGGCCAGTAGAGCTTGGGATGAATGTCGTCGCCGCCGGTCAGCAGCACCCCGTCTGCTCGTTTCAGATACTCGGCCAAACGCCCACGGTGGGTCAGCTGAGGCAATGCCAGAGGGAGTCCTCCGGCATCCAGAATGGCCTCTAAGTACCGACTGCTGACGCTGATGGAGTGATCAGGAAACTCCGCGCCGACGGCGTGGGTGCTGGGCGTCACCAGAATGATCGGGCGGCTCATAAGTTTCAGTCTGTCCTGAAATTATATCGATTCAAACGGGAAACCCTCTGGCTCACTCAAACCGGTATTCGGGAAACTGTTCCCGGATGTGTTTACGCACAGCCTCGATGTGTTCGGGTGGGTATCGGCGGCGCACATAGCCTCGCTCTAGGGCGTCGAGCAGCTCCAGCCAGTCCAAGAGCGGCGGTTCGGGCATCGAAACCCATTCGATGTCTGAGCCTCGCCGCTTGGAGCGTTCGAAGAACTTCCACTGGATCCCCACATGCTGGGCGTAAACGTGGCGTTTGATTCCGTCGGGTCCCGGGGTGGTCCACCCAATGTCTGCTTTGGCTCCCATGATCTGTGTCAGGATTCAGTTTCCGGCAAATCAACCGAGGCGACCGCCATGGCGGCGATGCCTTCTTCTCGGCCAACGAAACCCATAGTTTCATTGGTCGTGGCCTTCACACCGACTTTGCTTGGCAGGATGCCTAGCGCGGTGGCGATGTGGGTCTTCATGGCCGTAATGTGGGGGTAGATTTTGGGTTGTTCGGCGATGAGGGTGGCGTCGATGTTGACGATCCTTCCGCCCCGCGCTTTGACCCGGCGGGCAGCCTCTTCGAGGAAGATTCGGCTTGGGGCATTCCGCCAAGCCGGGTCGGTGTTGGGGAAGAGATGGCCAATATCGACCTCGCCGATCGCCCCGAGGACGGCATCGGTGATGGCGTGAAGCAGGGCGTCGGCGTCTGAGTGACCGTCCAAGCCTTTGCTATGAGAAATCTCGACGCCCCCCAAGACCAGCCTGCGGTTGGGGACTAAACAATGGACATCGTATCCGATGCCGACGTGTACCATGAGGGGACTCTACGGCGGGTAGGGCCCGGCGTGAATGCGGAAAACGTGACGGATTCTTGGATCGCTCACATCAGCTTCAGCTTGGGGAGGTCTTGCGAGTCGACCAGCCCAACCGGTTCCTTGTTGGCATTGACCACGATCAGGTCGTCGATATTGCGATCGTTGAAAATTCTCAGAGCATCCACGGCCAGCGCGTCGTCACGGATGGTAATGGGCTTGCGAGTCATGACCTCCTTCAGCGGTCGTTGAAGGATGTTCTCGTGGGCCGCGAGCCGTCGGCGGAGATCTCCGTCGGTGAACACACCGACCAAGCGTCCTTTGCCGTCGACCACGCTGACCGAGCCGGTCTTGGCTTGTGTCATGGTTAGAAGTCCATCCTGGACGGTCTGATCCTGGCGGGCCACGGCGTTGCGATGATCGCGTCGCATGATGTCACCAACCTTGTAGAGCAGGGCCCGCCCGATGGCCCCGGCCGGGTGGCGCTGGGCGAAGTCTTGCTTCCGGAATCCGCGGGCGGTCATCACCGCGATGGCTAGGGCGTCGCCCATCACCAGTGTGGCAGTGGTGGAAGCCGTTGGGGCTAGATTGAAGGGACAGGCTTCTCTGGGAACCTGGATATCCAGAATCACATCGCTGTGCTTGCCCAGGGTGGACCCCGGATTGCCGGTCAGCGCGATGATTTGGACAGAGAACCGACGCAGCGCCGGCAGGAGGTCGTTCCACTCCGAAGACTCTCCCGAATAACTCAGCGCGAGGATGAGGTCGCCGTCCTGCACAATGCCAAGGTCTCCATGGAGGGCATCCACCGGATTGAGGACCACCGCCGTGGAGCCCGTGCTGCTGAGCGTGGCTGCGATCTTTTTGCCGATGTTGCCCGACTTACCGACACCCAGCACGACGATCTTCCGGCGGGCTGAAAGTGTCGAGCAGACCAACTCCACTCCCCGGTCGAAGGACTCGTCCAGAGATTCTCTTACGGAGCGCAGGGCGGCCAATTCAATGTCGAAGACCTGACGGGCGAGTTTCAGATGGCTCACCCGGCAACGGTGTCACCGGTGGGGCTGCGGATCAATGGTTCGACCGGATCGACAGGCTTTCGGGCGGGGGTGGTAGGTTTCCTGTGATCTTTTCTACATACGACCTGAGGGTCTCGATAAGGGTGCTCATCACGGCAGTAGGGGCCCCTTGCCAGACCGCTCCCAGACGCAGTGGGGTAATGTCGGAGATGGGGAGCACCCTCAGATCTTTGGCGAGGGAACTCCCAGGGATAGCCAGACTCAGTCCGATTCCGAATCCACTTTGGACATAGACCTCAACCAACTCCAAATCGGTGACCTCAACTCGGGAAGGCCATTCGAGCGAGCGGCTTTCTAGGAACTCGCGGAAGCGACGGGGAGCCAACTCGACAGCGGTGATGGAAATGAGTGGGTCTTCGAGGCTTTCCGTCGCCAAGGCCTCGAAGATTTCCGAGGCGTTCCGGAATCGGGATGCCTTGGGTACCAGCAAGACGAGTGGCAGTTCTAGCAGCGGCAGGTGGTTCAGGCCTTTGGCGCCTTGGCCTTCGAGCAAGGTGATCGCGAAGTCCAGTTCCTGCCGCTCCAACCATGCTTCGACCTGAGGTTGCTGACCTGCCCGCAGCGTGAGTTGGAGGTGAGGGAATTTTTTGCGAACCTCTTGCAGCACCCGAGGCAAGTGGTCCCGGAGAGCCACCACCGGGGCGGCCACCCGTAGGATCTCCCGGGAAGCACTTCGGAGCCGCTTTTCCATATTGCTCAGTTCGCCGAAGAAGGGGCGGATGAACTCGTAGAGATCCGTGCCTGCTGGCAGCAGTTCAAAGGGACGTCGGCGAAAGAGTTTTACTCCCAGGTAGGATTCCAGTTGGAGCAGTTGCCCACTGATGGCGGGTTGCTGGATTCCATAGGGCATGTTGCGCACCGCTTCCATAATGCCGCCGTGCCGCGCCACATAATAGAAAAGCTCCAGATGGTGCACATTCATTAGTCTAAACAACCACGGTGAGGTTTATTGGGCAATGCTGGCTTCCATGCGTTTTTGCCCGTCTTTGGGATTCCATTTGACGGTGGGTGCAGTGAAACTCTAGCGAAGCCTTCACCAAAACTGTTCGTTAACTGAGTTCGTATGAAGATCCTCTCTTCCACCGTCGTAGCGGCGAGCCTCACGGCCTTCGCGGCCCAGGCCGCCGTCGATTTTTCCAAGGATATTGCACCAATTCTCACCGAGCACTGTCTCAAGTGCCACGGCACCGAAAAACAGAAGGGTAAGTATCGTGTGGATTCCAAGGAAGCCGCATTCAAAGGAGGTAAGAGCGACAAGCCGGCGGTTGTTGCTGGAGACCCGGATAAGAGTGAGATCATCCACCGTGTGTTTCTGGACAAGGACAACGACGAGTTGATGCCGTCGGAGGGTGGGCCCTTGGCCGAACCTATTCGCGCCAAGTTGAAGGAATGGATCAAAGAAGGAGCCAAGTGGCCGGAGGGCGTGGTGCTGGCGGCGGCCGTGGCGGCCCCAGCCCCGTCAGCTGCTAATCCCGCCCGTCCTACCCGGCCGGTACCGCCGCTGCCACAATTGCCCAAGGAGTA
>SXXZ01000369.1 GCA_005789375.1 Verrucomicrobiales bacterium
GACCGGATCCTAGTCCTGCATGAAGGGCGAATCACCGGCGAGATCACCGATGTGGCCCACGCAACTCAGGAGCAAATCCTTCAATTGGCCCACGCCTGAACCCATGAAACCTGCACGATGGCTGGCCGACTACGGCATGATTTTGGTTCTGGTGCTGCTGTGCGCGTTTTTCAGCGCGGTGACTTACAGCGAGCAGTCGCCGACCGGTGAGGTGGCAGCAGGTCAGGTGGTTGAGGCGGTGTTGAAGGCGGTCCCCAATGGAGCCCGCGTTTTGGTTGTAGCCAGCGACCAGCCTGGAGATGCGGCCTTCGCGGCTCGGGTTGAACGCGATCTGACAGCGGCCGGCGCGCGGGTCCTCGCGTCCGCGACCGGTGAACCCCGGAACGCCCGCGAGGCCTTGCAGAAAATCCAGGCCGCCGGCGGGTTGCTGGATGCGATCGCCGCCACCCGGGTGGCCGGAGGTTGGCGGCTTATCACGGACCTCGCCTCCGATTTTCCGTCGCTGGGATCGCCGCGCGTGATCACGCCCGCCAGCTACCGGTGGCCCAATTTTCTGAAGTCCGAGAACCTCCTGAATATCGCCAATCAAATTGCCGTGATCGCCATCGTGGCCATTGGCATGACCTTGGTGATTATCACCGGCGGCATCGATTTGTCTGTCGGGAGTCTCATCGCGCTGGCGGCGGTGCTGGCGGCGGGATTTATTCGTGACCAGGCCGGGGGTGTCACCGCCTCCACCGGCGGCATGGTGCTCGGGTGTTTGTTGGCGATTCTGGTGTGCGGGGCCATCGGAGGTTTCTCTGGTTTGATGATCACCCGATTCGCCATTCCACCTTTCATCGTGACGCTGGCCATGATGCTCGTCGGCAGCGGCTTGGCCTATATTCTGGCCCAGGGACAATCGATTTATCAAATTCCCGATTCCTTCGTCTGGCTCGGGCGCGGTGCAGACCTCTTCGGGCTTCCCAATGCCGTGGTGCTCCTGTTGGTTTTGTACGCCTTGGCCCAGGTGCTCATGTCGCGCATGAAGCTCGGGCGTTACTTGTACGCCGTCGGTGGCAATGCCGAGGCGGCGCGGCTTTCGGGTGTGCCGGTTCGGCGCGTGCTCCTCTTCGCTTATGTGGCCAGTGGGTTGCTTGCGGGACTCGGGGGCGTGATCATGGCTTCGCAGCTCAAGAGTGGATCACCCACCTATGGCAACATGTACGAGCTCTACGTGATCGCCGCCGTCGTCGTGGGCGGTACGAGCCTGAGCGGAGGCGAGGGCCGGATGCTGGGGACGTTGACCGGTGCCTTCACTATCGCCGTCATTCAAAACGGCATGAACCTCACCAATGTGGAGAGTTACACCCAGAAGGTGGTGCTCGGGTTGGTGATTTTGGGAGCCGTGCTCCTCGACAAACTGCGCCAAGCCCGTTGAGTGATCCGTCTGTCCTCCCTCTGCCCGCGCCGTTTAATTGGCTGGCTCCATTCTCAAGCTCGAACCGTGATCCTGATTCCGTTCCTATCCCGACTCTGATTTAGATGATTCCTGTCCCATGAAACCCTTTTTCAAGACTGCTCTCTTTGTCATGGCACTAGCGACCGCGTTGGGTTCCCGCGCAGCCGATGACTTGCTGATCGCCGATTTCGAAGGCCCCGACTACGGCGCGTGGAAGGCCACCGGCGAGGCGTTTGGAAGCGCCCCGGCCCGTGGCGCATGGCCCGGGCAGATGCAGGTCGAGGGTTTTCTCGGAAAGGGGTTGGTCAACACGTTCCGCGGCGGCGATGACGCGACTGGCACCCTGAATTCACCGCCCTTCAAGATCGAGCGGCGCTTCGTCGCCTTCCTTGTCGGTGGCGGCCACAACGAGCAGAAGCTTGCTCTACAATTGCTGGTGAAGGGTCAGGTAGTCCGTTCGGCGACGGGACCGAATGACCGCAGTGGCGGTAGCGAGGCGTTGGCCCCGGACTCGTGGGATATCGCCGATCTGGCCGGTCAGACGGCCTCCATTCGCATCGTCGACGAGGCCAAGGGTGGTTGGGGACATCTCAATGTCGATCACCTCCGGCAAACCGACACCCGGCCGAAAGGCCTGCAGAAGAACGTCGAACGGTCCATCTCGGTGACCGCCCGCTATTTGCACCTGCCCATTCGCAACGGGGCTCCGAAGCGCGTGGTGACCTTGATGGTGGACGGCAAGTCCGTCGTCCGGAACGACATCGAATTGGCCGACGGTTCGGCCGACTGGTGGGCACCCATGGACGTGTCGGCCTGGCGGGGCAAATCCATCACCCTCCGTGTGGACGCATTGCCCGCCGATTCCGTGGCGCTGTCGGCGATCGAGCAAGGTGACGGAATCCAGGATGAGGGATCAATCTACCGCGAACCGTTGCGCGGGCAGTTCCATTTTTCGCCAAAGCGCGGCTGGAACAACGATCCGAACGGCATGGTCTTCTACAACGGCGAGTACCACTTGTTCTTCCAGCACAATCCGTACGGTTGGGATTGGGGCAACATGCACTGGGGCCACGCCGTCAGTCGTGATCTCGTCCATTGGGACGAGCTCGGAGACAAGCTCCTGCCCGACGACATGGGACCGATGTTCAGCGGCAGCGCCGTGGTGGACTGGAAGAACACCAGCGGCTTCGGTAAGGATGGCCGGCCCCCGCTGGTCCTCATTTACACCGCCGCGGGCAATCCCACCGTGCAGTGCATCGCCTACAGCACCGACGGTCGCAAGTTCACTAAGTTTGCGGGCAACCCGGTTCTGAAGGAAATCACTGGAGGCAATCGCGACCCCAAGGTGATGTGGCATGAAGCCTCCCGGAAGTGGGTGATGGTGCTCTACGTGGAGTGGCAGAAGAAGCACACCATCCACTTCTTCAACTCGCCCGATCTCCGCAATTGGAGCCTGACCCAAATCGTCGAGGGCGATGCCCCCGGCAAACCCTCTCTCTTCGAATGCCCCGACTTCTTCGAGTTGCCCGTGGACGGCGATCCGACCCGCCGGAAGTGGGTGCTGCTCGCCGCCAACAGCGCCTATGCCGTGGGCACCTTCGATGGCGTCCGCTTCGTGCCCGAGCAGAGCAACTTGGCCGGTCAGCGAGGCAAGGGTTTCTATGCACCCCAGACCTTCAGCGACATTCCGGGTGCCGAGGGTCGTCGCATTCAAATGGGTTGGTTCCAGACACCGACCAAAGGCATGACCTTCAACCAGTCCATGACCGTGCCGCTGGAGCTCCGGTTGCTGACCACGGTGGACGGGC
>SXXZ01000370.1 GCA_005789375.1 Verrucomicrobiales bacterium
ACCGAGAGGGGGCCCTGGGCGCGAGGCACTTAATGCCTATCAGTCCCACCTATTTACACAAAAGGGGACACTGCATACTCTATTGATGTCCTTCAATGGGCTCCGCGGGAACGGTCCTGCGCTCGCTGAGTCGGCTCTAGGGAGGAGGAGCTTTCGCGCTGTGAGTTTTGGGGGTTGGGTTGTTCGCCTCCAAGGCTCGCTTCGGACCATTCCCGCTCCGCCTAGATGGGCGTTGGGTGGTCTGGTCAGGGTCTTTAGGGCTGCGGTGGATGGGATAGTCTGGACAGCAGTGTCCGGGGAGCGAAGGTGACTGAATGCGTTGTGAGTCGCGCGGTCTTGGAAGAGTGGGCGGCTGGATCTTAGGTCTTGTGGGAGGACTGGCGGCGATTCAGGTGCAGGCTCAATTGGAGGACATCCGCATCGATGATGTTCCCGATTATGAGTGGCATGTGGGTTGTTTCGGTACTGCTACGGGCAATTTGATGGGGTTCTGGGACCGTAACGGATTTCCGGACTTCTACACGGGGCCAACCGGGGGCGGGGTTGCACCGCTCAACAGCCGTTTGAGCCAAGGTAATCAGGGTATTTTTTCTCTGTGGTCTTCGAAGGCGGGCCGCGATGGCCGACCGGCCAACCAGCCGGGCCACGAGGATGATTATTACTTCGCGTACGAGAGTGTCTTTACCGATCCCTACATTACGGCGGGTCGCAAGGAACACACGCCGGATTGCATCGGAGATTTTATTGGGCTCAGCCAGAACAAGTGGGCGGATTTGGGAGGCGAGTGCCGGGGCAATATCGATGGGTTCTCCTATGTGTATTGGGGCAAGGGGGGCGATCGCCGTTGGGTGAGTCTGGGTCAGGAACCAACCATTCCGTCCGGCTCGGACATCCCTTCTGGGTTGGTGTCTTGGACGCGATATCGGGGAGGGGATGCGGCCAGTTTCTGCCAATTAACCGATTTCAATCCAACGGTCTCCGGGGGGCGTGGTTTCACTTATGCGGACCTCAAGACGGAGATCCGCGCGGGTCGTCCGGTACTGCTCTTTATGCAGCCTTCTGGAGGTTTTTCTCGGACGGTGGCCGGTGTCGGTGGCGTGAATCCTGAGATCCATGGGATGCTGGCCTATGGCTACTGGATCGACAACGACGGCACCGAGTACGTGCGCTATCGCACCAGTTGGGCCAGTGGTGATCAGATGCTCTCGCCTTGGACGGCCGCGCCGTGGTTACCAGTCACTCTGGGCCTCCCGCTTCGAGGGGTGATCGCCTACCAGCCGGTGCCCAAGATTCGTTCGATTCGCCGGGATGGGGGCGAGGTGGTGATCGCCTGGGATGGTTCGGTGGCCAAGGTTCGTGATGGGTTGAGCGGCGAACGCCGGCAAGCCCAGCAGTTCGTGGTGGAACGGGCCGATGCGCTGGATGCCTCGGTCTGGACTCCGGTCTCGGATCGTCTGGAGGTTCGGGAATTCCGTGGACCAGCGCCCTCCGGCGGAAATGCTTTTTATCGGGTCCGCTCAGTAACCACGCTGTGATTCAGTGGATCTCGGCGGATCCAGCCACCGCCCAGCACCCGGTCTCCGTCATAGAAGACGCAGGCTTGTCCGGGGGTGACGGCCCGAGCGGGTGCGTGGAGGCGGACTGTCGCGGTCTCTTGCGGCCCGGGTCGGACTGTGGCGGCGGCGCCGGGATGGTTGTATCGGATCTTAGCGACGCACTCGAAGGATTCAGGCGGTTGATCCCATGGAATCCAATTGCAGTTGTCCACGGTGAATTCGGAGCGGCTTAGCTGGGTTTCGTCGCCGACAATGACTCGATTGTTGGCCGGGTCTAATTCGAGGACGTACAGCGGATTTGGGGAGGAAATGCCGAGGCCTTTGCGTTGGCCGATAGTGTAGAATTCGATGCCGTCGTGGTGTCCGAGTACCTGGCCCTGGGTGTCCACGATTTCGCCGGTGTGGCGCTCTACGAGTTTCGACTGTTCGAGGAATCGTCCGTAGTTGTTGTCGGGCACGAAACAAATCTCCATCGACTCTTCCTTGTCGGCGGTGCGCAGTCCGCATTCGCGGGCCACGTCGCGGGTGTCGGCTTTGGTTTTTTCGCCGAGGGGGAAGAGTACGCGGGCCAGTTGGTGTTGGCGGAGTGAGAAGAGGAAGTAGCTCTGGTCTTTGCGGGGGTCGCGGCCGCGGAGGAGGAGTGTGCGTCCTTCGGCGGTGTGCTCGACGCGGGCGAAGTGCCCGGTGGCGACGAGGTCGCAGCCCAGTTGCCGGGCCCGGTCGAGGAGGGTCCCGAACTTGAGGTGCTGGTTGCACATCACGCAGGGGTTCGGTGTCCGTCCTGCTCGGTATTCTTCGGCGAAGTAGCCGATGACGCGTTTCTGGAATTCGGCCGATTCGTCGATGAGGTAGTAGGGAATGCCGAGGCTGGCGCTGACGCTGCGGGCGTCCATGACGGCCTGGGGTCCGCAGCATTTGTCTTCGGCGCGGTTGACGCAGTCTTGCGGCCACAGCTTGAGGGTGACCCCCACGACTTCGAATCCTTGCTCCTGAAGCAAGGCCGCCGCGGCCGAGGAATCGACGCCACCACTCATGCCTACCAATATTCGTTGTCTTCGCTGAACCGAGTTGGTCACGGCGAGAAGTATACCGGGCGGCGCGCCGAAGGCGACTCTCGTCGCTCCGCGGGAACGGTCCTACGCTCGCTGAGTAGGCTCTAGGGAGGAGGAGCTTTCGCGCTGCGCGCGAGGGATGGGTTTGATCGCCTCCAAGGCTCGCTCCGGGCCGATCGGGCTGCCGCTGGGGTTGGGTGCGAATCTTTAGGAAAGCGGGTGCTTGGATGGCTGTCTTTGAGGGCGTTGTTGGGGACGGTGCTTGGCTCAGAGGCGTTTTGGTCGTATCAA
>SXXZ01000371.1 GCA_005789375.1 Verrucomicrobiales bacterium
AAAAAGCAGGAGCCAAAAAGCAGGAGCCAAAAAACTCTAACTCCCACCCTCGGCGCGGATCGAACCTTCGGGTTTGTTCCGCGCCGAGTGTCTTTCAGGCCCTCACTTGGCCCGTGCCGAAGCCCTGCCACTTGTAACTGCAAAGTTCATCGAGACCCATCGGACCCCGAGCCCCGATCTTGTCGGTGCTAATGCCGATCTCAGCCCCCATACCGTACTCCCCGCCGTCGGTGAACCGTGTCGAGGCATTCCAGTAGACGGCGGCCGAATCGACCTCGGCCAGGAAACGGTCTGCCACCGCTGAATCGGCGGTCACCACGGCTTCACTGTGTCCTGAACCATGTCGGTGGATGTGGTGAATGGCCGCATCCAAACCATCCACCACCGCGACGTTGAGGATGTAGTTGTTGTACTCCGTCTCCCAATCCTGAGGTTCCGCGGCCCGAGCCACGCTGGATGTGCCGCGGATCGCGCCAGTGAGCAATTGCAGCGCCTCTGCGTCGGCATGAAACTCTACGGACTTGGTTGCCAACCGAGTCGCCATGCTTGGTAAGAAATCGGCCGCCACCGCCCGGTCGACCAACACGGTTTCGGCAGAATTGCAGGTGGAGGGGCGCTGGCATTTGGCATTGAAGACGATGTCTTCGGCCATCCCCAAATCGGCCGCCGCATGCACATAGACGTGGCAGACGCCCTTGTAGTGCTTGATCACCGGCACCTTGCTGCATTCGGTCACCGCTCGGATCAATCCCTCACCACCTCGGGGCATGCAAAGGTCCACGTACTGGGTCAACGACAAGAGGGCTGGAATGGCCTCGCGATCGGCCGTCGGCACCACTTGGATGGCGTGCTCCGGAAAACTCGGCAGTACGGACTTGGCCGACGTGATCAACGTCTCGGCGATTAACCGGTTGGAATTCAACGCCTCCTTGCCACCCCGAAGGATAGTGGCGTTGCCCGTCTTGAAACACAGCGAGGCCGCATCAGCGGTCACATTGGGGCGGGATTCGTAAATGATGACGACCACACCAATGGGTGTCGTGATTTTGCGGAGGCGAAGTCCGTTGGGACGTTCACGCGTGTCCAGCACACGTCCGACGGCATCCGGAAGATCCGCAACCTCGCGCAACCCCTGAGCCATGGCGGCAATGCGGTCGGCACTCAGCGCCAGACGATCCATCATGGCTCCGGTCAGTCCGAGGCTCTTGCCGACTTCCAAGTCGAGTGCATTGGCCTCCAGCAGGCGTGGCCCAGCTGCAACCAAACCGTCGGCCATCGCCCGGAGGCAGCGGTTCTTTTCATCGGCCGACAGCCGGGCCAATTCACGCGATGCGGCCTTGGCTCGTCGACCCAGTTCCGTCATTTCATCCATCAGCGCCATGGGGCCAGCGTAGCCCTGCAAGGCGGGCGACGGAAAACCAAAACACGGGCTCTCTTGCTCCTTAATGCGGCCGCTGCTGCTGTCGGCAAAATTGCGGGCGACGCTGGCGACGGCCCTAGCAGCTACCAAGTTCCCAGCGGACTGACCGGCAATGCGCGCCCTTCGGGCCAGACCACATAGACGGTCTGATGCGATGCCGCCCATGCGTCTCGGAAGGAAGCTTTGGCGAACTCTCGCCGGACCCGGCTCAAACGAACACCGGGGTCGTTGACGCTCACCGTCGACTCCGATACCGCGCAAACAACGACCAAATGACCGTCGCCCTTTTCTGGCTTTGAGGCCCCCTTCAACACCGCATACGAAACCGATGCCGCCACGGGAATCCCTGAGTTCAACAAGGCCTCCAAATCGGCGATTCCGCTCAAACGGACGGCCGCAGCCTGCAAACCCGGTCTGCTCCCGGCATAGGCAGCGTTGAAGGACCAATTGCCGGTGCCCGGCCACCCAGGGTCGTGCACGCCGGCCACCACCGACCGCACATCCTGGTCCCATTCTGGGTGGGCCGTTTGTTGCCCCCAGTAAGCCATGAGCATGGCGACGCTGGTTGGGCTGCACCACTGGGTCACACCCTCCGGGTAATCGGCCTGAGATTTTTTTGGGACTTCGAGGATCCCTGGAGTTGGCCGATGGGCTGGGATCGCCCGTGCGGCCTGTGCCGCCGGAGTTGGCTCCTCGGGTCGGGTGGAGGGCGACCACAAGGCTAGATCCATCCGCTTCAGAACGGCCAATGTTTGGGTGGGATCTGAGAATCGCACCCGGAGCCGGACCGCCTGCCCTCCCGTTGGCAGCACCAGCGTGTCTGTGTCTACCGAGCCTGAGTCGTCACGCTGACCGCCAACACTGGTGCGCCGCGTGGGTGACTGCGAGGCCGACCAACGTCCCAAGTGCCACCACCGGCTCCAGTGCCCTGCGCTCTGAACTTGGCACTCGATCTCCAGATCGGCGTCTGTGCGGAGATTCCATGAGACCACCAATTCGCGGAACGGTATCGAAGACTTCCACTCCTGCGAGACCCACGCAGAACCATTGGGCGACTCCCGTTGAAACGAGTGAAACTCCGTCACCGGAATCCATCGGGCGTCCGCCCAGGCCATCGCCGACGCATAAAAAAAGCACCACCCTCGAAACCGCAGCCACATGGGCCCAGTGTGAACTTTGGCCGCGGAATGTCGCTTGTGGAATTAAAAGGCACCGAGTTGCGGGTGCCAAGATTGCCCTAGCCGTTTCAGGCCAATCCTTTTGCCGTTGCCTGCCGTGTTCTCGAGGAGTTGGATGGAAACCATCTTCCGGACCCTCGCCATGAAGCCTTCAACCTTGACCCGCACCTCCTCCCGGCTCGCCTTCACTCTCATCGAGCTGCTGGTGGTCGTGGCCATCATCGCCATCTTGGCCGGAATGCTCCTCCCCGCACTGGCCAAGGGAAAGACCAAGGCCTTGCAGGCGCGGTGCACTTCCAACCTCCGTCAAATCGGAATGACCTTCGCCATGTACACCGGCGACTCGAACGACCGATTTCCTTACTCGGGTCGTGATTGGCCCCAAATGGGGTTCATCGATTACCTCAAGCTGATGGATCCGTACATCAGCACCAACGCGCGATCCTTCTACTTTTGCCCGTCGGAAAAAGGGCGTGGATTCAACCTCGAATGGACGATGGCCAACAATTACCCCATCAAGACCAACGAGCTGCTCTTCCCCTGTTCGTATTACTACTACAACCAGTTCTACCACAACAACGACAGCTCCGCCCTTCAAGTTCGCAAGGTCTCCGATGTCCAGTCTCCCACTAAAAAAGCCATCTCGCCTTGCTTTTCCAGCAATCGGGGCAAATGGAACGACATTTACAAGGGCACCGGAGCCGCCGCTCACGGGCCCCGGGGCATGTCGTTGCTCTTCGTCGATGGGCATAGCGAATTCGCCTTGTACGACCGGCTGAATGCGCCATTCAAAGACGGTGCGAAGCTCATTTACAACCTCGACTGGACCGTTGGCGGTCTCGCCGGCGAAGACCTAAAATAGCCAGTCCCGCGTCGCGGTTTTCTCGGGTTCTCCGGGTTTCTTCGCAGCCTCCGACTGGCGAAACTCCAGGAAACAGTGAATGGTGATGATCCGGTCCGGATCCAGCCGTCCGGGGCCCATGCCGATCACTGACCACATTCGAAATAAATTGTCCACGGTACCGCACCGTCCTGGTGTCTACCTGCACAAAGACCGATTCGGCACGGTCATTTACATCGGGAAGGCTCGCGACCTTCGCAAGCGGGTCTCCCAGTACTTCCACCCCTCGCGGCGCATGGGCTGGGATCTCAAGTTCAACGCCTTGGTCGATGCCATCCACGACTTCGATTGGCACATGGTCAAAAACGAGGCGGAGTCGTTGCTGTTAGAGAGCCGGCTCATTAAGGAATTTCAGCCGCGCTTCAATATCGACCTCAAGGACGACAAGCAGTTCCTCCTCTTAAAGGTCAACCTCAACGACCCCATTCCCCGCTTCACGCTGACGCGCCTGCGGAAGGACGACGGCTGCCTCTACTTCGGTCCCTTCGCCCATTCGGGCAGCGTGCGTCGAGCGCTGACCCTCATGCGGCGAAAGTTCAAGCTGCGGGGCTGCCGACCGTTGCACCCCAATGAGTCGGATTACCGGCACTGCTTGTATGGAAACCTCCAGCACTGCACGGCTCCGTGCATCGCCAACGTCACCCGTGAACAGTACCTAGAACAAGTCCGTGCCGGGATCGGGTTCCTCGAAGGGCACACCGAGGAGCTCCGCAGCGAACTGGAGAGCGAGATGCGCAAGGCGGCTGCCAACCTCGACTTCGAGAAAGCAGCCCAGCTCCGCGATGCGCTGGAAGACCTCAAGCGCACCACGCTGAAGACTGAGAAGTTCGAGCGCATTCCCTACACCTTGCCTGTGGCTGTCCACCCGGAATCCGACTTGCGCGAACTCGGGCGACTGCTCGGCCTCGCCGAACCTCCGGCCCGGATCGAGGGCTTCGACATCTCCAACATCAGCGGCACCTTCATTGTGTCATCGATGGTCAGTTTCTGGCATGGGCGTCCCGACCGGTCCAATTACCGTCGGTTCCGGATGAAGACGGTGAGCACCCAGGACGACTTCGCCTCAATGGCTGAGACCATTCAGCGCCGGTACAGCCGCCTAAAACGGGAGCTCCAAGATTCCACGACACCCACCCTCGCTAGTACCCCTCTCGAACAGGAAGACTCGGTAGAAGATTCCCCCGAAGATTCCCTCCCAGCAGAGGGCATCGTAGCCGAATCCCCGGAGCGTCCCTGGATCCCGAAGATTTCGGCGGGACCGCGGTTGCCAGACCTAATCCTCATCGACGGTGGTAAGGGGCAACTCAATATGGCCTGTGCCGAACTTGCAAAGCTCGGGCTCTCACACATACCGATCTTGGGCCTGGCCAAGGAGTTCGAAGAAATTCATCTGCCGGGCGAAAAAAATCCGCTACGGCCCGGGCTGGACAGCGCTGCGGTCAAGCTCCTCCAGCGAGTCCGTGATGAAGCCCATCGGTTTGCCAACACCTACAATGCCCAACTGCGACTGAAGAAGATCAGCGAGAGCATTCTGGATGAATTTCCGGGCATTGGTGATGCCCGCAAAAAGGCCCTGCTGAGGCGGTTTGGATCCATTCAACGACTGCGCATCGCACCTATCCACGAAATCGAACAGGTAGACGGTTTTGGTGGCACCATGGCTCAGGCGCTCAAACGCTTCTTGGAGGCCCGCAAGGACTCGTGAGGTTTACGATCCCGGGGGGCCATCGATGGTCATGCCGTCCATCTGATAAATCCCTACCAGGTAACCATTCTCGCGCATGGCTCCAACTTTGAGCGTGCCATAGAGGGTTACAGCCTGATCCATCACGGGCTTGATTCCGGACGTGGTCATCTTGACTGCAATCCATTCATTGATCTTGGGAACGGTACCAAAGCAGCACATGGACTGGTCTCGCATGAGCAGCAGCTCGGTCACCAGGCCCCCTTCTACTTTCAAGGGCAGCATGAAGCCCTTCACAGCCACCTTCTTGCCGCTGAACGCCTTCACTTTGGCGGGAATCTGGGTATCCGGATCGGCCGCCGGGGCATTGGTCTTCGAGGCCGGAGCGTCTTCAGGCACCTCGTACTTGAAGGTGGCCAGGACATCGAATCCCACGGATGCGAAGCCAGGTTTTGCAGCCGGTGTGTTGGTCGTAACGGACTCTTTGGAAGAGTCGACCTTTGGATCCACCGCCTGGGTCTGGCCTGCCAAAGGCTTGATCGGCTTGCCGCGGGGAACCGCTGTCGGTGCGGTGGATTGAGCCATCAGCGGAGACCAGAATCCCGGACTGGAGCCCAGCCATGCTGTAGCCAAAAAAATGGTGAGAAATCGAAGACCCCGTCGAAGTCTCTTTTGGACTCCCTGCTTCATGGATACATCCGCACGCATGAGACGGACCCTAGAGTGTCAGCGCTCGCAACGCCAGTGTGGCTCAAGGAGAGATTTCTACCCTTGACGCTGCCGGAAAGCGGGACGGATTTTCAGCTCACAACGCCTCCCCGTCTATTTTTGCCTGCAACCATTCCCTGATGGCCCACCTGCTCACTCGAACTCCATGGATGCACCGCCGGGCGAGGCTCCTTTGGAAGCTCTGCATCGCAATCCTCGCTAGCACTCTCTCGTTGATCTCACGGGCCGACAGCACCGTCGTCTTCAACGAAGTGCACTACCATCCCGCAGATCGGGAGCCCTTTTACGAGTGGGTCGAACTGCACAACCAAATGGCGGTCAGCATGGACCTTTCCGGATGGCGACTGGCTGGAGGCATCACCTACTTGTTTCCCCGGGGAACAGTCCTGCAAGGCGGTGCTCAGTTGGTCGTTGCGGCCAACCCGGGCGCGCTCCTGGAACTGGGCGTCACCAACGTGGTCGGCCCTTATCAAGGGCGCCTTTCCAATTCCGGGGAGACGCTGGAGCTGCGAAACAATAACCAACGGCTGATGGACGAGCTCTCGTATGGCACCGGCTCGGAATGGCCCGTGGCTCCCGATGGCCATGGCCCCAGTTTGGCCAAAATTGAAGAATCGACCTCCACTGCAGTCGTGTCCCACTGGCGACCGAGCTCCCAGCGCGGCGGATCCCCAGGCAGCCGCAACTTTCCCAGCCCAGGTTCCGAAAGTCCGCCCGTTCTCGTTTCTGCATCCCGAGGCTGGGAGGTCCTGGTTTCGGCGTCTATCCCCGGGCCTGATTGGTTTTCTTCCAACGGATTGGATTCTAAATGGAGGTCGGCAACAGCCCCGTTTTTTGGTGGGGACGCATCTCCTCCCACCGGAACTGAAAGTGCCATCCCTACCCTGTTCTCCACCGGTATGTCGGACTCCCGGAAGGCATTGACTGCGGGCACCCGGGATACGCACTACACGGTGCTGGCCTCCGCACAGGTCGTTTCTCCGCCACCGCCATCCCCGGCCCTGGTAATTGAGGGACATCCGGCCTGGATGGCCAATGATTCCAGCTCGCAATGGCTGGGACCGGTCCACCCGGGAACCGCCAGCGTCGCGGCGGGCAATTACCGCTACCGGACCCAATTTGATCTCTCTGCGTTCGCGCCGGATTCCGCGCGACTCCAGGTCCGAGCCGCCGCCGACAACCGGATTACGTCCGTGCTGCTCAACGGCCGGAGCATCGGCCTGAGCTTCGAGGGATTTCAATCATTCAGCCCGGTGTTCAACGTCAGTTCCGGATTCACGACGGGCACCAACACGCTCGAGTTCCTCTGGGCCAATGACTCCAACTCACCTAATCCGGCAGGTTTTCGGGCGCTGTTGCAGGGCACGGCCCGCAGCCGATTTCATCCTGATAGCCGCCTGACCCCTTCGGTGACCCAGGCGGCTTATTTTCGGACTCGGTTCGTGATTTCACCCAACTTGGCTCGGGCGCGACTGAAACTCCGGACCACTTACGATGATGGGGCAGCCTTCTACCTGAATGGCCGTGAGGTCCACCGGGGCAACCTGCCGACTGGCACACTGAAATCCGATACGCCCGCTCTGGCCTCCCAGCCAGGAGTCCCGTCGCCCGTGGAGATTTCTTTGCCACCCGGCAGCCTGCGGACTGGCACCAATATCTTGGCCGTAGAATTGCATCAGGCCACCGACGGAATTACGGACCTGTGGTTCGAGGCAGAACTTGCTGTGCAGGAAACGCAGGACTCCTCGCGAGTCGGACTCCGGTTCAACGAGGTGTCCGCCCCTGGCGTGGGTTTTTTTGTCGAGGTCGCTAACACTAGCCTGGAAGTCCTGCCCCTGGATGGCCTTCGGATCACATCCACCGGAAACTCCGCTGGAGCCTACACCTTTCCGACGGGCACAAGTTTGGTCCCCGGCGGAGTCCGGTCGGTGACATGGTCCCAGTTAGGCTTCCGACCAGAGCGGGGCGACCACCTCGTCTTGGAATCTACGAACGACGAGAGCGTGCTGGATGCCGTGGTACTCGGCTCCCAAGCCCAGGCTCGCCATCCTGATGGCACCGGTCCCTGGCGATTCCCATCCGCGCTAAGTCCGGGACAAACCAACCAGGTGCGTCTCCACCGCGAGGTAGTTCTCAACGAAATCCTCTATCACCCGCCCGACGGATCGGTTTCTGGCAGCTGGATGGAACTCCTCAACCGCAGCACCTCCGATATCGACTTGTCGGGCTGGAATTTCGCCGAGGGCATCGGCTTCAGGTTCCCCGCCGGCACGACGCTGAAAGCAGGACAACTGTTGCTCGTCGCTGAAAACCCAGGACTCCTACGCTCCGAAAATCCGGGCACTCAGGTTGTCGGTCCCTTCGAAGGGAAACTCTCCAACTCCGGGGAACGGCTGGTGCTCGTTGATGCGGCCGGAAATCCCGCCGACCTCGTGGAATATGCCGATTCCGGGCGTTGGCCGGAGGAGGCCGACGGGGCCGGCTCCAGCCTCGAATTGCGGGACGCCGAGGCTGACAACGCCTCGCCGGAGTCGTGGGCTGCCAGCGACGAATCCGCTCGCTCGGAATGGGTTCGCCATACTTACCGAGCGCGCGCGGTCTCCTCGCCTGGACCTACGCTCTGGAACGAATGGGTGCTGGGGCTGCTCGATGCGGGTGAATGCCTCATCGACGACTTGCAGGTCATCGAATCGCCGGGCACGGCCACGGCCATTTCATTGCTCAAGAATGGTGACTTCGAACTGGGGATTACCTCCTGGCGTTGCCTCGGGACTCATCGCCTGAGTCGGGTCATCGAAGATCCCAATTTGCCCGGAAACCACGTGCTGCACCTGGTAGCGACCGGTCCCACCGAGCACATGCACAACCACATCGAAACCACCCTGGCCGGCAACAAGGCGGTGGTGAATGGGCGCGAGTACGAAGTGTCGTTCCGTGCCCGCTTTCTGAAGGGATGCCCGCGACTGAACACTCGGCTCTACTTTAACCGCGTGGCCAAGATCACGGAGTTGCCCCGGCCCACTCGGGCTGGAACCCCCGGATCCCCCAATTCCCGGAAGACGGCGAACCTCGGCCCTACCTTTGAATCGCTAAGTCACTCACCGGCCGTCCCTGCGGTCGGTCAGGCGGTGACGGTCACGGCGGTTGCCTCAGATCCCGATGGTGTCGCCAGCGCGCGCCTCTTCTGGTCGGTCACTGGGGCCGCCTGGCAGTCCAAGGCGGTCTCGTTGGACAGCGCAGGCCGAATCAGCGCCACGATTCCCGGTTTGCCTGCGGGTTCCACCCTGCAGTTCTACGTTGAGGCCACTGACGGCCGAGGAGTAACCGCCTGGTTTCCAGCAGCCGGCCCTCAGTCACGGGCCCTGGTGGGCGTGGCCGATGGGCGGGAGCGACTGGGATCGCTGCACAACCTTCGCCTCCTCATGACGCCCGCCGACCTCGTGCTGCTTCACGCCGAGACCAACGTCATGAGCAACGAGTTCCTCCGCGCCACGGTGATCCAAGATGAGAAGGAAATCTTTTACGATGTGGGTGTCCATTTGCAGGGCAGCCAGCGAGGGCGACTGGAGGCCAGCCGCGTTGGCTTCACGCTCCGATTCCCGCCAGATCACCTGTTCCGCGGGGTTCATTCCGGGATCTCTATCGATCGGTCTGGTGGCTACACCGGTGTCGGTGGAGACCAAGACGAGATCGTCCTTAAACACGCCCTTCAGCACGCCGGTGGGCTTCCGGGAATGTACGATGACTTGGTCTATGTTCTTCCGCCGCGGACGGACCTCACCGGCACGGCCCTATTGATTTTGGCCAAATACGGCGATGTGTTTCTGGACTCCCAATTTGAAAACGGATCCGACGGCAACGAATTCAAACTGGAGCTGGTTTATTACCCCACCACCACGGTCAACGGCGGCCGAGAATCTATCAAACGCCCCCAACCCGACGAAGTGACAGGTGTGGACATCACCAACCTGGGCAATGATCCCGAGGTCTATCGATGGTTCTTCCTCCCGGAAAACAACCGCTCCACCAGCAGTCACGAACCCCTCATGGCCCTGGCCAAAGCGCTGTCCCTCAGCGGTTCTGCCTTGGAGCAGGAGTCGGAGCGTCTCATGGATGTGGACACTTGGCTGCGGGCCGTCGCCTTTCAATCGCTCTTCGGAATGGTGGATACCTACCCCTTCGACAATCCGCACAACTTCATGATTTATTTCAGACCCAGCGACGGGCGCGCCCTGCCTTTTCTCTGGGACATGGATTTCAACTTCGGCGCGGCGGTGAATTCCCCTCTCAATCGCACCACGGGCAACCTCGCACGCCTGTTTAACCTGCCCGCGAATCAGCGTCGCTATCAGGCTCATTTACTCGAC
>SXXZ01000372.1 GCA_005789375.1 Verrucomicrobiales bacterium
GGACTCGGATTCAAAGTGGAAAAGTAGAGTCCGCGTTTCTTGAAGCCCGAATTACCTGCCTCACCGGTGATCCGCGGCTTCGGAAATATTCTTTCTTTTGACACACCTCCCGGATCGGCTTTCTTCAAGATCCTTCCCGCTGCCTGCGGATCTCCCGTTCTGCGGTGTGGCTCATCTCCTTTCCGTATTGGGTCCGTCCACGGCCCCCGTCTCGCATGGCTCGTGGCTCCGTTGAGCGAAGTCACTTCACTCGGCCAACAGTGACCCCGAGGGGGCTGTCGCGCGGTGCGACTCTTTGCGTTTTGCCTTCGCCATCAATCCAGTCCAATCTTTCCAGCACTTAATGAACGCTCCCATCCGTGTCGCTGTGACCGGCGCTGCCGGTCAAATTGGTTACTCCCTCCTGTTCCGCATCGCCTCTGGCGCGATGTTCGGACCCGCTCAACCGGTCATTCTCCACCTGATCGAAATCGAACCCGCACTCAAGGCCCTCAGCGGCGTGGTGATGGAACTCGACGACTGCGCCTTCCCTCTGCTGCAAGGAGTGGTTCCGACCTCCAGCCTCGACGAAGGCTTCCGCGGCGTGAACTGGGCTCTGCTCGTGGGCAGCGTGCCCCGCAAGCAAGGCATGGAGCGAAAAGACCTACTGGGCATCAACGGTAAGATCTTCACGGGACAAGGACAGGCCATCCAACGCAACGCCGCGTCGGACATCCGCACGCTGGTCGTCGGCAACCCCTGCAATACGAACTGCCTCATCGCCATGAACGCGGCGCGGGAGATCGGTTCCGACCGCTGGTTCGCGATGACCATGCTCGACCAGAACCGCGCCAAGACACAGTTGGCCAAGAAGGCCGGTGTGCGCGTTGATCAGGTTTCCAACATCGCCATCTGGGGCAATCACAGCTCGACGATGTATCCTGATTTCTACCAGGCACGCATCGCTGGCCACGCCGCGACGGACGTCATCAACGACGAGGTTTGGTTCAAAGACTCGTTCATCCCAACAGTCCAGAAGCGTGGGGCAGCCATCATCGAGGCGCGCGGCCTGAGCTCTGCGGCCTCGGCCGCCAATGCTGTGGTCGACACAGTGCGCGCCCTGACCACGCCGACCCATCCCGACGACAGCTTCAGCGTCGCCGTCTGCTCCCAGGGCGACTACGGGATCGAGAAGGGGCTCATCTTCAGCCATCCGACCCGCAGCGACGGCCAGCGTTGGGAAATCGTGCAAGGTGTTCCCATCAACGAATACAGCCGCTCCAAGATCACGGCCACAGAGAATGAACTGAAGGAGGAGAAGTCGTTGGTGGCCGACTTACTGCCGCAGGCCTAACCCCCTCGGGAGGCCTTGCACAGGCCCTTTCGGCAAAACGCCCCACCCAAAAGGTTGGGGCGTTTTTCGTTCGGATCCGACCTAAGCCGGATCCGGCGTTGAGGAATCGTCGTCCCTGATCAGCCCAACTTGGCCAAGAGTTCTGCGTTGGTCTTGTGCTTCTTGAGGGCGGCGATGAGCGTCTCCATGGCTTCCACCGGCTGGAGATCGGTCATCATGCGACGCAGCTTGCGAATGGCATCGATCTGGTTGGGCGCAAAGAGCTTCTCTTCCTTGCGGGTTCCCGACTTGGGAATGTCGATGGCCGGATAGATGCGACGCTCGGAGAGCTTCCGATCCAGAATAAGCTCCATGTTACCGGTGCCCTTGAACTCCTGGAAAATCAGCTCATCCATGCGGCTTCCGGTATCCACTAGCGCGGTGGCTAGAATGGTCAGCGAGCCCCCCTCCTCGACCTTGCGGGCCGAAGCAAACATCTTGCGCGGAATTTCCAGAGCACGGGCATCAACACCACCGGTCATGGTTCGGCCAGAGCCGCCATGGACGGAATTGTAGGCACGGGCCACGCGGGTGATGGAATCGAGCAAGACGAAGACATCTTTGCCTGCCTCCACCATGCGACGGCAACGCTCGATCATCAACCGGCTCAGGCGCACGTGGGTCTCTAGGTCTTGGTCGTTGCTGGACGCTACCACCTCGGCCTTCACACTGCGTTGGAAGTCGGTGACTTCCTCAGGCCGCTCATCAATGAGCAGGACCATGCAATACACCTCGGGATGGTTGGTGGTGATGGCGTTACAAATCTGCTTGAGGATCGTGGTCTTACCGGTGCGCGGGGGCGCGACGATCAGACCGCGGGTCCCTTTGCCGATGGGCGTCACGAGATCGATGATGCGGGTCTCGAGGCTATCGGGCGTGGTCTCCAGCTGAAACTTGTCGATCGGATCGATGGTGGTGAGATTCTCAAAGCGCATGGCGTGCAAATAGTCCTGGTAGGACTTGCCATTGACTTCGATCACCTCGCGCATCTGAGGGCTGCTGCCTCGATGCGGCGGATTTACCGAGCACTTAACCTGACAGCCTTCGCGGAGAGCCAAACGCTTGATGGAATCAGGCGTAAGGAACACATCGATAGGCTTTGGCGCATAATTTCCCTTCGAGGAACGCAAAAATCCGAAGCCCTTTTCGGACATCTCGAGCCAGCCTTCCATGATGACCGGCTCAGCCTGTGGCTGAGGAGGATTGCCGCCCCGATTTTCACCCCGGTTTTCACCCGAGCCACCTTGGTTGCCTTGGTTGCCTTGGTTGCCTTGGTTGCCGCCCTGGCCGCCCTGGCCGCCGCCTTGATAATTACCCCCTTGTTGGTTGTAACCGCGATTACCTCCACCGCCCTGGCCGCCGCCGCCCTGATTGTGGCGCTGCCCCTGATGGCCACCGTGTCGCTGATGGTGACCACCATGACGACGTCCACCACCACCGCCGCCACCTTGACGGAAGCCACCTTGGCCACCGCCCGGACGGAAGGTACCTTGATGGCCTTGCTGACCTTGCGGCCCGCCTTGTTGGGGATTTCCCTGAAACCCGGAGGCATCGCCTCCACTGGGGCGGGAGTCACCCGAGTCGGGGCCGTGGGCCGGTTGCGGTGATGTCGAGGAAGCCGGATTGGGCTCCTGAGACCGGGGAACTGATTCCTCCGGTGATTGCTGATTGCTCATGCGCTATGGTATGTCGGAAGAGTCCGGTCCCAGATATGCGGCAGAAGTAATGGCCGCGGGAATATTGACTTGGGGAAGCTGCGGAGAGGGAAAACTCCAACGCAGACGGACTTCAGACCCCAAAGACTTAGATGTGGTTCTTGGTGGGAGCAATAGCTTTTTTAAAAAAACTTTCTTTTTCACATTTCCTTCCAAGGAAAGCCGGGTTGACTGCCCGTCCATGATGGTTCCCTTGGCCTACGGACGCGGATGGCTTCCAGTGATCTTTCCCGACGATGCCACGACGGTGATTGAACCACGCCCGGTTCCCTCCCTTCGAGACGAACAGGCCTCCGTTCTGGCAGCACTAGAATCACCGCTCGGCGCCTCCCCATTACGAGAGTGGCTCACGCCCGGTTGCCGCATTTGCATTCTCTTCACAGACATCACTCGGGCCACCCCCAACGAACGACTGATTCCGTGGCTTCTGGCTTATCTGGAAGAGGCCGGAGTGCAACGAGATCAGGTCACCCTGCTCTGCCAACTGGGCACCCACCGACCCTGCACCCGAGAAGAATTCGAACAGTTGCTCACGCCCGAAGTGGTGGCGAACTGGAGGGTTCTCAACCATGAACCCTTCAACCTCGACGCGTGTGTTGCCCTCGGAACAACACGAACCGGTGTTCCAGCTTGGATCAATCGACACTGTGTGGAAGCCGATGTCCGCATCGTCACGGGGTTCATCGAGCCTCATTTCTTCGCAGGATTCAGCGGTGGCCCGAAAGGCATCATGCCGGGCGTGGCACATGTGGACACCGTCATGAGCAACCATGGGGCTCAGAATTTGGGAAACCCCAAAGCCAGTTTCGGCCACTGCGAGGGTAATCCTGTGTGGGAAGAGATGCTGGAAATCGCCCAGCGCGTAGGTCCCAGTTTTCTCCTCAATGTCACACTGAACGATCGGAAGGAGATCACTGGTGTCTTCGCAGGAGAACTCGCCACGGCCCACCGGGCCGGACGCGAGACCGTGCGGCAGGCGGCCATGCAACCAGTCGATGCTCCATTCGAGGTGGTGGTCACCACCAATTCGGGATTCCCGCTGGACCAAAATTTGTATCAAGGGGTCAAAGGCATGTCTGCGGCAGCGCGGATTATCCGCCCAGGTGGAACCATCATCCTCGCAGCGGAGTGTTCCGACGGAATTCCCACCGGAAGCCCGTATGATCTGCTGCTGCGCGAGGAGTCCTCTATCGAAGGTGTCTTGGCTCGATTGGCAACACCGGGATTTTCCCAACCGGAACAGTGGCAGGCCCAACTTCAGGGCGTCGTCCAGAGCAAGGCTCGGGTGTTGGTCCATTCGAGCCTGCCGGAGGATTTGCTGCGAAGAGCCCATCTGGAACCCTGTCCGGACATCGGCGAGGCCGTTCGGACCGCACTCCTCAACTCCGGTCCCGGAGCGCGCGTCGCGGTCCTTCCCCTGGGTCCACTGACCATTCCCTACCTTCAGTCCCACGAAGACTAACCGCATTGGCAACCGCAGCGTCTTGCGGTGCCTGTCCCTCGGGGTTCGTCTACGTGCAGAGGTGATCCCAAATTCGGACGGCTGGGATTTTGGCTCCACTGAGCTGCTTTAACCGCGATTAGTTTTCGGAGGGCTCACTTTTAATTACGAAGGACCCATGCGTGCGGCTTGACGATGAGGGGATCCCCTGCATACCGTCACGGCCGGTTGGTGGTCGTAGATCAATGGTAGATCCCCAGATTGTGATTCTGGTCGTTGCGGGTTCGAGTCCCGTCGGCCACCCCACCTTACCCCGAGCCAACGGCTCAGGGTTGTTTGCTTCAGAGCCGTTGTTGTCCGAGTGCCGTTGTTGTCTTAGATTTGTTTTCGTCTTCGTGCGGTCGTTTTATGACCGCAGTCGTTGTCTCGGTTCGGTCTTTGCCTGAGCGCTACAGACCTTTTCCCCAGTGCGATCTCTTGCCTAAGAGAATCGCTTGCGGGGCATCGCACTGAGGTCCTCGCGCCACGGTGCAAAATCGGACCCTATCCCCACGGCCCCATCGAATGAATTCGAGCCCTCGGATCAATTCGATCCGTCACCTTTTCCGATTCCCAAATACCAGTCTCCAATACGAATCTCAGCGAACCCATTCCCTACAAACTCTGGGTTGGCCGACACCGCTGGCTGACTGTTACTTCTGCTCCGAGTACCAAGCCATCTGGATGTTCTCGAGAATCTTCTCGTTGGAAGCCTCCGGCTTGTCGCCGAATTCGGGCAACTCGCAGACCATCTTGTGCAATTTCGGGAAGCTGAGCTTCAAGGGGTCCTGATCCGGAAAAGCATCCATCAAGGCCCAGGCGATTTCTTCAGAATCTCTCCAAGTCAGTTTCATACTTTGCCGGAGAATGCCCTCAGATGGTTCCAAATAAAAGGGAGAGACCGAAAAATCCAGGTGACAACCGGTGAGCGCCTCAAAGGAGATATCGGTGGGCTATCCGTGTCAGCGCGTGGTTGGCCTCTACGCGGAACGGCCCCAGAGCTCGTAGTGATACAAAGCTGCCACGGCCAAGGAATGGCGGACACGCCCTCCAGTGACCAGTGCAGAAATCTCAGAAATCGGAAACAGGCGCACGGCAATGTCTTCGGAGTCATCCAACTCCAACTCGCCGACCCGCCGGCAATTCCGCACCAAGACCGTTCGACACCGATTGCTCTGGATGGCCGAATTGGGCAGCACGCAACCGATCTCGATGGCTCCGTCGCCCACGTAGCCAGTTTCTTCACGCAATTCCCGAAGGCCAGCAGCCACAGAATCGATCTCGCCTGGGTCCATGATGCCGCCAGGAACTTCTAATTCCACCGCCGCAACGCCATGCCGGAACTGCTCTACCAAAATCAGTTCATTCTCTGCGGTAATGGCGATGACATTCACCCAATCCGAA
>SXXZ01000373.1 GCA_005789375.1 Verrucomicrobiales bacterium
TCCACGATGCCGTCCAAAGCCGTGCCGAAGCCAGGCATTGCCGAATTGTCCAACACCCAGCCACTCGGGGGTGTTCCGGTCCACACTTCCAAACCAGCAAGTGCTTCCTCGCGGTTCGGGCCCAGGGGCAATGAATCGAAGTTCTCAGCGAACAGACGGTTGGAGACCGCTTGAGCCTGAAGTGAACCCTGCATCGCCGTGGCGATCAGGGACGCGGCGATGGCCGACAGCAATTGCCGCCGAACGCCAGGTTCTTTGATAGAGGTTGATTTCATGATCATCGAGGGAAAAACCGATCCAGGGCGCAGCCCTAACCGGTCGTCGGTTTTAGCACTTGAAACGCGGGATTCAACCTTACCCAAGCGCGTCACGGACTTTTAACAGAGCCGCAGAAAACACGCGGTCTCCATCGCTCAATCGTTACAAACAGCGGGTTGTCGTCGGTTGAATTAATCTCGAGATCCGTTCGGATTTTCATTAACTCTACGACCATGGACCCCAGCGTGTTGGCCGCCGTTTTCTCCGGAGTGGATTCCCCATTCATCTATCAGCGGTTCTGTCAGCCTTCTCTCGGATCCGGGGAGGTTTTGGTGGCCATTTTATTAACCACCCTCTGCGGTTCTGACCTCCACACCTATTGTGGGCGACGCCGCGGACCTACCCCCATGGTGCTGGGTCATGAGGCAGTCGGACGGGTGGTTGCGGTGGGATCGGGCCTAGACCCCTCGTGGGTAGACCAGCGCATCACATGGACCCTGACCGACTCCTGCGGTGTGTGTGATCCTTGTACCCGTTGGAATTTACCGCAGAAATGCGAACGACTTTTCAAATACGGGCACGGAAGCCTGTCGGACGGATCTGGATTGAACGGCTGCTACGCCACCCACATGGTTTTGCGATCCGGCACACACCTCGTGCCAGTGCCCAACCCTCTCAGCGATGCAATGGTGGCTCCGGCCAATTGCGCTCTTGCGACCATGATCGCAGTTCTCGAATCCCTTCCAACACCTGGAGAACGGGTCGTGATTCAAGGGGCTGGTTTGCTCGGGCTCTACGGCTGCGCCCTGCTGAAAACTGCCGGTTGGAAAGAAGTGCTCGTTGTAGATCGTCAACCAGCCCGACTCTTGGCGGTGCCCCGGTTTGGCGGCGTCCCCATCTTGTCGACCACCCACGATGCGATTCATGCCAACTCGGCCGATGTCGTCATCGAGGTCACCGGCAGCGCCTCGGTGATCGCTGATGGAATTAGCTGGCTAAGACCGGGCGGGCATTACGCCATCGCCGGGCTAGTGCATCCGGATTCGGCCCTGCAACTGACGGGTGAAACCCTCATCCGCAAATGCCTGACCCTGCGAGGCATTCACAACTACGCCCCGCGGCATCTCGACGCCGCGATCGCCTTCCTTTCGAAGCATCAAGGCGATTATTCCTGGGAGTCCTTGGTTTCACCTCCAATCCCATTGAGCCAATTAGCGGAAGCCTTCCGACTCGCAGCCTCCGGAAAATGGCAGCGCGTCTCTGTGATTCCAGATGGATTGGAAGTCAGTGTTTCCTGATCTTCACTGGGTTTGAAGCACTGTTCGTGAACCATGTCATGGTGACCTCAATCCATCCGTGGGCCGGCAAACCCGTCGATTCTCCGGCATGAAAGCCATGATTCGACGGTGGCAAAAAGACCCGATAGCGCTGGCAGCATGGTGCACCGTATCGGCGTTTGGAACCTACGCCTGCATGTACGGCTTTCGGAAACCTTTCACCGCGGGCGTTTATGTCAGTGATCCATTCAGCCCGGGTTTCAAGGCGCTGTTGGTGAGCGCTCAAGTCCTGGGTTACACCGCTTCCAAGGCCATGGGCATTCGGGTTATTGCCGAGATGGCACCCCAGCGTCGGATCGCCACGCTCTTCGGTTTGATCGCCGTAGCCGAGACCGCCTGGATCCTCTTTGGTCTACTGCCACCGTCTTTTGCAGCGATTTGCCTCTTCTTAAATGGACTACCGCTGGGAATGGTCTTTGGTCTGGTTCTGGGGTTTCTTGAGGGCCGACGGCTTTCCGAAGCCTTCATCACCGGTCTGTGCTGCAGTTTCATTCTGGCCGACGGCTTATCGAAGACCGTGGGTCTGCGGTTGCTCGAGGCAGGCGTGCCGGAACGCTGGATGCCGGCGGCCGCCGGAGCGGTCTTCGCACTCCCGCTGTGGGGATTCGCTTGGATGCTTGGGCAAATTCCGCCACCCACCGATTCCGATGTCGTCGCCCGAACAGAACGACAACCACTAAACCGATCTGAGCGATGGGCTTTCCTCAAGCGCCATGGCTTGGCGGTGCTGCTCATCATCACAGCCTACACACTGGTCACATTGCTGCGCTCCGTGAGGGCTGATTTTTCGAGGGAACTCTGGCAGGCGTTGGGATCTCCGGGCGCCGCGATGGTTTTCACTCAGTCAGAGATGTGGGTCACGCTGGCAGTCCTCATTCCTATGGGATTGATGGCTCGTATCCGGGATAATCGCCGGGCGTTTTACGCGGGTTTGGGTGTCTCATGCCTGGGGTTGGCGATGGTTGCAACCGCGTGCTTGGCTTGGCGGCGGGAAGGCATTGATGCCTTTGGATTCATGGTGGCGGTGGGCATTGGGTTGTACCTCCCTTACATCGCCGTTCACGCCACTCTCTTTGAACGATTCATCGCGCTCACCCGAGATCGCGCCAATTTGGGGTTTCTCATGTATCTGGCCGACACGGCAGGCTACCTCGCAGTGTGTGTGGTCTTACTGACCCGGGGGCGTTTGATGACCGTGGAGGGAGTACTGCCCTTGTTCTTGGATGCCGGACTGACCATTGCGGTCGTGGGGATCGGAGCACTCGTCCTGGCCGGTGGCTGGATGCATCGCAGCCATCAGCAAAAGGGATAATTCGCGATCGAAACTGGCGAGACTTCAGCCAGAACCATCCCGCTCAATCGGTCGTGCTGGCTGCGCTTTCTTCCGCAAGCGCGTCGGTATTCGTTCGTTACGGGTCACAAGCAGGAGCCTCATCAAGCCCGCGCTGCGCGCTCGCCTCGTTGTGCGAAAGAATCCGCCACGCCATCGCTTTCCTCCCGACTGAAGTATTCCGGCTCAAGAAAAATGGGGCGGACCCGTTTTGCGGATCCGCCCCATTGCGAAGCTGTTGATGTGAAGGCCCTTCGGCTCAGATCACTCCACCGAAACCCGGATGAATCCGGTGGCCACCCCGAAGGGCACCTCGACGGTCAGATCGGATCCAGTGCCAACAACCGGTGATTGCACCGGGGCCCAAGCGGTCTGATCCAAGGCCGTGAGGCTTTGGAGGATGTAGGTGCGGCCGGGTTCAGACATGAAGGTGATCTTCAGTCCTGTTGCGGTGGCAGCGACACCCAAAACCGGAGCCTTGGGTTGCGGTAGAGCCATGGGCCCAACCGGCTTGATGCTGGTGGCCTTGAAGAAGCCGTCGGCATCGAGTGCGGTCCAGTCCTGGGCCCAGTTCTCGGAACCGAAGGCTCCAGTGAAGTTCACCTTCACGAATCCAGGGGTCTCAGTCTGCGGCACTCCATAAGCCGGGCTGCCGGCGCGCAATGTCGGATCCAACTGGCCATCGGCCTTGCGGCTAATGCCTCCCAATAGCGGATCCACCGTCGGGTTCAAGGCGGCCGGTACGTACTCCTTGCCGTAGTCTTCGTTCGATCCAGTCTTGTAACCCCAGAACACGTTGTTCTTCAGCTCCGGCGTCGAAACACCGTCGTCGTCGATACGCACTCGCACGCCACCGAAGTCGGTGAACACCGAGTTCAACCAGCGAGCCTTGTTCTCCACCCGGAAGCGCAGGGCATCATTGCCTGTCGTGTTGGTACCGGCACCGATCAACGTCGCATTACGAATCGCATACGTCGTCAGCGGCAACGCACCCGGCACGCGCACATCCGGAGACTGCGGCTGACCGTTTTGCTCCGCGCCGCTGTCCTTGGCCGTCGGCTCTTGGATCCCGAACCAGAACTGGTTCTGACCGTTGTAGCCCATGTCGGTGTCGAATCCGTCGTCGTCGTTGAAGGCGGACACCAAGTACCGCGTATTCACCGATCCGCCGAAGAACTCAAACCCGTCGTCGGCGATGCAGTAGGCTTCCAAGTACTCCATTACCGTGCCCCGTCCAACGGCACCCAGAGACCATCCGTTGATCTCCTTATCCGTGGTCAGCTTCTTACCACCATGCCGCACCGACACATAGCGGAACACGCCTGAGCTATCGTCGTCATCGGTACCACCATAGCGGTGCAAGTAGTCGATCTGGCCCGTGAAGTCGTTGGTCACGGCAAGGTCCGGAAGACCTTCGTAGATATCATAGGACACGCTGTTGGTGGTCCAACCCGGGTTGTTCAGACGGGCATTGCCGAAGACAACAAGACCACCCCAGAGACCGCGCGACGGGAAGGGCAAGTCGCCCGCATCAGCGACGTCGTCCACTTCGGCCGTGAAGATGATCGGATTGCCCGCGGTGCCGGCGGCATTGATCTTACCGCCGCGGCAGACAAAGAGGCAGCCGAAGTCATTAGCCGCAGTGGAAGAAGAGCCTGTGCCTGAGACTCCCTTAATCACGGTGCCTGGCTCGATGTTCAAGACGGAGTTGCTCATCACGTAAGTGAAGCCCGTCAGGATGTAGGTGTTGGTCGCTACCCAATTGTAGGTGCCGTAGAGGTAGTTTGAATCGACGTAAACGACATTGTCGCGCGCCGGGAAGAAACCCTCGGCGCTGAGTCCCGTCCAGCCGTAGGCCCAGTTGTCATTGGCGTCGAACGCGCCCTTGTAATTGGCGGGGGTCCAGAAGCCGTCGGCCGGCGTTTTCAACGTGCCTGTGAAGGCCGGACTGTCCGTCGACAACCTCGGATCCAGCTTGCCGTCCGGTTTGCGACTAATTGACAGCAACTTCGGATCGGCCACCGGGTTCAGATCGGCCGGCACATACGCCTTGCCGTAGTCTTCGTTCGATCCAGCAAGGAATCCCCAGAACAAGTTGTTTTTCACGTCGGGCGTCGACACACCGTCGTCGTCAATACGCACGCGAACGCCACCAAAGCCGGTCACGATGGAGTTATACCACCGCGCCTTGTTTTCTTGGCGGAAGCGCAACGCATCGTTGCCTGTCGTGTTCGTTCCAGCTCCGATTAAGGTGGCATTGCGGATCGTGTAGTCCGACAGCGGCAACGCTCCGGCCACCCGCACGTCCGGAGACTGAGGCTGCCCGTTTTGCTCCGAGCTACTGTCCTTGGCTGTCGGCTCTTGGATCCCGAACCAGAACTGGTTCTGACCGTTATAGCCCATGTCGGTGTCGAATCCGTCGTCGTCGTTGAAGGCCGACACCAAGTGCTTGGTGTTGACCGAGCCGCCGAAGAACTCAAACCCGTCGTCGGCGATGCAGTAGGCTTCCAGGTAGTCAGCCACCGTGCCTCGGCCCACACCACACAA
>SXXZ01000052.1 GCA_005789375.1 Verrucomicrobiales bacterium
ACGCCATCACTCCCAGCCCTACCAACGTCACCACGAGCACACTCCACCCGGCGGTATCATGCACGGCATCCAAGGCCTCTGCACCGTGCCGGTGGGCCGTGAGCGACAAGTACAAAGACCTCCCAATGTTGCCCACCACAGCCCACCCCACCGCACCACCCACCAACAACCAGCGCAACCCCACCTGACGCAACGACTGATCACCGATGAAGAGCGCCATCATGAGCGACGACTGGAGACTTCGGATCCCGCTGCACGCCTCATCCACACCCACGCGGCAATTGGGCAACTGAATCACGCTGCCCTGCTGCAGCGCCGGAATGCCCAGGAGATTTAGCAACTCCACATTAACGAAGGTTACCAACCCCTTCAGGCCGAAGACGACGGGGCTCCAGACAACACCAGGAATAGGAACCGCGATCAGGGCAAACAAAATGGGAAACCGGAAGTGCCGCAACGTCTGAGGCCCCCACTGTTGAAGGATCGCCGCACGAATGAAGCAAAGGGTGCCCAGGCTCAACGCCGTCGCCGACGCGGGACTCCGAGCCAGCGCATACCGATAGAGTTCGGCCACCAGCACCAATGGAAACCCTAGCAGCGACCATCCCCAGGCACGCCAAGTCGCCACCGGGGCATCGCTTTTCGGGCGGCTATCCCAACGATCCCACACCAGGAATGCCACTAGAACCACCACCAGATAGCCGAAGCGATACTCCTCTTGAGCGCGCCACTGAAATTGCAGGCTGTAAATCCACCAACCCACGAACACCGCCAGCGGCAGGCAGCTCATCAGCGAATTCTTCCACCCTGAAGACGCCGGTGCTGTCGAATCCACAATCGTCTCCTCAGCCTTCATCAATCACTGGATGAAATCCGAACACCCGGGTCCGTATCAATGCGTGATTTGGCACACCGATTACCCATTGAACTCAATTCGAGGATCCTTCACCGACATTTTGAATCCTATCCGCGGACTCGCTCTGCTTGAACGCTCACACCGTCTTCAAGGCGAAAACCTGTATTGGAAACGGCAAAGCACCGTCCAAGATTCACTGTCCCAAAGGTTTCAATTGCCAAATCCAGGTCCCGAACGATACATTTTCCACTCAGTCGCACGACCTTGCCGGCGTGGCGAAATGGCAGACGCGATAGACTCAAAATCTGTTACCCGGAAGGGTGTGGGGGTTCGAGTCCCTCCGCCGGCACCACTTTAAAAAACCGCGAGAAATCGCGGTTTTTTTTATCCAGGCCCCCTCCCCGACCAAACCAAGGCCCCTTCCCGGCCGAAAGTAACAACGAAAGTAACAACTTGTCCGGCGACATCCGCCGACGCCCACCGAGATCGAGGCGGCCTGGAACCAAGGGCTGACGGTACCGGCGATGCTTGAGGCGACTCCCTGCGGCCCTTCATGGGCAGAGCCCATCCAACGAAAACGAGTCCGGAATCTCGAAACCTTCAGACGTGTTTTGTTGAATCTCGACCGATCACTCCGGCGGGCCTGCCAGGGGGTTCCTCACTCGATGGTCTGGGAAATGGTCCTTCCGAGCCTCGCGCCACCGCAATCGAGTCACGTGCCCGTCGGTGAAAATGTAGTTGGCCGCACCCTGGTGACGGTTGTAGCGGATCCACCCTGCACCTGCGTGGTTACCACTGCCCCACCGAACCAGAGCCGATTCACCCACCCACGCGTCGTAGTCATCTTGGCCGACATTGCCGAAGTCGGAATTCGAGAGGTCGTCCAAGGCCTCCGAGTTCCGTTCCGAAAACAGAATGATGTTGGGATCGACCAGCCCGGCGATCACCGAATCGGTGGCGAATCCCCGCAAGACCCCTTCCACCGCATAACGCGCGCTGCGGTGGGTGAAAATGGAGTTGAGCAGGTAACTCTGGATCGTGAGTCCCCGAGCTCGAGCGATGCCGAGTTCACTGTCGGGCGGCAGAGTTTCATCCGTGTGCTCGATGCCTCCATTGTAATGGCCGAGGTCTCGTGTCAGGACCGACGACCGAGGCGATGGGTCACCCGGACAGAACGCCACCGTTCTGTTTTGCAGGTAGGGCGACAGATAGATCACCCAGGGCTTCTCGGCCTGACTATTGCCGGAACCCCCGCCGGAACAGTCAGCGGCCGTGACAGGCAACTCCTCGACTTGGGTACCGTCGTCCAAAACCCAGCCCTCATGGTGGTGGAACAACTCGCCCTGATGATCGTCCATGTAGAGGCGCGCCGCCAAAGCGACCTGCCGCAGGTTGGAAAGGCAACGCGTGCGCACGGCCGTCGACCGGGCTCGCGCCAGTGCCGGCAGAAGAAGGCCCGCGAGCACGGCAATGACAGCGACCACGACGAGCAACTCGATCAGAGTAAATGCCCTGAAGCGGGTCCTTCGCACTCTGTCATGTGGAGAGCTCATGGGGTCGTGACTGTGATTAAATCTCGTCTTCCCGATCATCGGTTCGTCGAATTCAGCGGATACCGCGGTAGTCGACGGCAAAATCATGTTGCCACTCTCTTGGCTGAAATGTGGGCAAATAAAACCAGCAGGCCAAGGAAGGCGAGAAACGCCGCCCGCAAAACCCCATCCAGGCAGCTAAAGGCGAACGGGGCAAAAGGAAGAGTGCTAACCAACAATCCCGGACTCATTGGATTCTGACGCCCTACGGCAACGGGTGAGCGGAGCAGACAACCGATCCGCCATCCAATCACTGGAGCGATGAGAATTAGTAGAATTGGGAAAAATCGGAGCATGACCTTCGTTGTCTGCTGACAGTAGCCGAAAAGACCCAGCGAGTCCGTATCGTTAAAAGACCTGTGAACGCGGTCAGGGGACGATTTCCGAATTTGACTCAGGCCGGTATCAGCAACTGTCGCTCAATGCCTAGGCAAGAGCCCGTTCAGGCTGCAGAGCCCTTTACCGAGTTCTGGGCAAAGGCAACCGGTGCATCCAAAACCGGGAATCGTTGCCTGACCCTGTTTCCCCGTTTCCCTGTTTCCCTCAGACCGCCCGCTGAGGACACCGGGCCTACAGAACACAGTTGCCAACCAAAAGAGCCGACCCCGTTTCTGGAAGCGTGGAGTGTCAGACTCCTCGCACGCGGCCGTCGCCTCGGCCATCGACCAGAATCGCAAAGCGGCATGAATCCTGATCAATGCGATCTCGGACGATGATCATCAAAAAAACTCCAAATCACCTCGGCCGTGGTCCGGTTTTTCTCGCCCAGATGACGCGGCCACTCATGACCGCCTGCCTCCAGCGCGTAGAGCT
>SXXZ01000374.1 GCA_005789375.1 Verrucomicrobiales bacterium
GCTACGGGCGCACGACTCCGTTCAACGGAGTGACGAAGGGTTACCCCTCGCCCCCTTCCCTGTCCATCCCATCGAAGCCCAGAAGTCAAAGATCCGATTCCAAGCAAGGCCCTCGTCAACAATGGGCTACTCGATGAATTGCACCTCAGCTCTCGCCCCACCACGAGTGCTGAGCGCTCAGAGGTGACCGGCTCTCAGGTGGGCCACATAGTCCGCGACGGCCTCCTCCAGGGGAGTCGGGGTATACACGACGCCCGCCTGGGCGGTCTTGGCCATGCTGGCTTGGGTAAAATACTGGTAGCGGTCCCGGAGGTCTGCCGGCATCGGGATGTATTGGATGGAGGCGGGCTGCTCCAGGGCCGCAAAGGTCGCCTCGATAAGATCCCGGAACGAGCGAGCTTGAGCCGTGCCCAAGTTAAAGAGGCCCGACACCTCACGCCGCTCCGCGAAGGACACCATCACCCGCACGACATCCTTCACGTAGATAAAGTCACGCAACTGACCGCCGTGGGCGTAGTCCGGGCGGTGCGATTCGAAGAGTCGGACGGTCCCCTCCTTGAGGATCTGGTGATAGCCGTGCCACACCATGGAGGCCATGCGCCCCTTGTGCCCTTCCCCGGGCCCGAACACGTTGAAAAACTTGAACCCAACGCTTTGCACCGGCCGAGGAACTTGGAGCCGCTGCTGTTCTTCGACCCAAAGATCAAAGTCGTGCTTGGACTTCCCGTACAAATTCAGCGGCTTCAGGCGAGATAGCTCGAGCGTGTCATCAAACCCGTTCTCACCGTCGCCGTAGGTGGCCGCGCTGGAGGCGTACAGCAAACGCGCACCGTGGGCCGCAGCCCAGTTCCAGAGCTTCTGAGAATAGCCCAAATTATTGTCGGCCAGGTAGTTCCAGTCGGTCTCGGTGGTGGAACTGCAGGCCCCAAGATGGAAAATGAGCTCGGGCCGCAAAATACCCGCGGTGAGGGCTTCCAGAAACTGCGTGTGACTCAGAAATCGAACCCCACCAAAGGCTTCAGTGGCCGTGCCCATCGCCGGCTTCAGGGGGTGATCGACCGCGAGCAACTCCGACGAAGCGTAAAGTCCCCGCAGCGTCTTCAGCAATTGGCCGCCAATGAATCCGGCCGCACCGGTGACGACGATACGGACGGGCGGCAACCCGGCCGATCTTGCAGCCACCGAGGCCTCATGAGCTTTAGACATAATTCAGAATCCAACGACGCTGTTCAGGACCTTCGTTGGGCAAATTGCAACCTGAGTGCCCCCGGAACCACCAATCAAATCCGAAAAATCCTAAGCCTGCAGACTCTTTACTCGCCCACAGACGGGCGATCCCATCTATGGAAATGGGGTCACGGGGCTCGGATCCGGCCGGCCAACTCGGCCTTGACTCCGGCCCAACCTCGGCGCCACTGAGCGGTTAATTCCTCGACCCGTGCTCGCTGGGAGGGCTCACCGGCGACATTGCTGTTCTCCTGCGGATCGGAGCGATGGTCGTAAAGCTCGATGTCCTCAATCTGGGAAGGAGCCTCGCGATCCACCCAAACGGTGAAGCGATACCGGTCGGTCCGCATCGAATAGCCCATCAATGGACCTGTGCCCGACCTACGACCTGGTCGCGGATATTGGCTGAAGGCCGCGGACTTCCATGGTCGTTTCGGATCATCGAGCAGCGGCTTGAAACTACTGCCCTCGAGGTGCTGAGGGAGTGGGAGGCCTGCCAACTCGGACAAAGTCGGATAAATGTCCACGAATTCGACCAAGGCCTCTGTGCGAACGCCGACCCGCTTCATCCCCGGAACCGACAGCAACAAGGGTGCGCGCGTATCATTCTCGGTGTTGGAGTGTTTGCACCAAGCGTCGTGCTCTCCGAGCTTCCATCCATGATCACCCCACACGATCACGATGGTGTTTTTGCGTAAATCCAGCCGGTCCAACTCATCGAGAACCTTGCCCACCTGGGCATCCATGTAACTCACCGCCGCGTAGTACCCATGCTTGAGTTGGCGGGCCAGCCCCTCAGGAATGGAACCTTCTGGAATCCCATAATAGTTGCGCATTTCACCGCCCGGAAGAATGGCGTACTCGGGAGCGTTTTTTGGGCGGAATGGATTCGGCGCTAATGAGATCTTCGCCGGTTGGTAGAGATCCCAGTATTTCTTGGGCGACACAAAGGGGAGGTGCGGCTTCGAAAAACCGACCGCCAGAAAAAAGGGCTCGGGTTTCCGACTCAGGGTTTGCAGGGTTCCAACGGCCAACTCGGCCACCTTGCCATCTTGGAAAGTCGTGTCGGGAACATCAGCCCCTTCGAACGCCGGGCCCCGGGAGTTCAATCCCGAGGCCTGTTTCTTGATCTTCCGGCCGTTCGCCTGGGTTTTGGGGTCCGGATCGACGACCTCCAAACCCTGTTGGTGGAGCGCAAGATTCTCAGGCAATGCGTAAGGCTGGGCCTTGGGTGTCTGCCAAGGAACCGACCAGGTGGGAGCGTCGTCGAAGTTTCCGTGATAAATCTTGCCCATGCCTTGGACAAAATAACCGTGTTGTTTGAAGTGCTGACCCAGCGTTACGACGTCGGGCTGTGCCTTCCGAAAATGGGTGTTCAAATCCCAGACACGCGTCGAGTCGGGGCGCATCCCCGTCATCAAGCTAGATCGGGATGGCGAACAAACGGCCTGCTGGCAATAAGCTCGACCAAAGGTGATGCCGGACTTGGCCAACCGATCCAAATTGGGGCTCCGAATGGACTTAAATCCATAAGCGCCGAATTCAGGCCGAAGGTCATCGACGGCAATGAACAAGATGTTGGGTTTTCCTCCAGCATGAACCGACACAGCCATCAGAAGACATGCGATGAAACGAAGAAATGCGTTCATGATAGGAGGTTCAGTCGTTGTCGGTTTTTCGGGCTCGATTGCGGTGGTCATGGCGACCGGTGCCATCGCCCGTGTCTGGGATACCCCCGGCCGGATTGAGTTGTGCCAATACCGCGGCCAACCGTTGCCGAGCCGCCTTGCTGGCAGTGGAATCCGCAGATGCTTCCGCACGCTTCTCGACAAACGGGGCGCCACTCATGTCGAAAAGTTCTCCCTTTTCATTCAGCTTCCAACCCGCTTCACGGACATACCACATGGAGGCAAGCTGATTGTAGATCCACGGCCGCTTGGGTCCCGGCTCTCCGCACAATGGCCGAGCGAAGCTGTGACCATCCAAAATCCGCTTCTCAGGAAGCTTCCCTCCGATCAGTTCTGCGAAGGTGGGCAGCAAATCGGTGGAATCGATGAGATCCGCGGAAACCTTTCCGGCAGGAACCCGACCGGGCCAGTTTGCGATCATGGGAACGAGCCCGCCGCATTCGAGCATGGAACCTTTAGATCCCGACAAGTTGCGCCCGCCAATGGTAGACCTCGCGTCCTGTGCCCTGCCGGTGCCGTTGTCCCCCATGAATACAATCAACGTACTGTCGCGCAACTGGAGGGCCTCCAACTCAGCGACTAGTTTTCCCACCAACTTGTCCATGTAGCGGATGTTGTCTCCGAAGAGATCTTTGCTGTCCGGCAGGCTGTCCGGAGTGGGTTGGATATCGGCGTGCACATGCACCATCGAGTAGTACAAAAAGAAGGGCTTGGATCGATTCGTTCGGAGGAAGGCCAGCGCCCGATCGTTCATGAGGTCCGGCATGTACTCGTGGTCATGGAGTTGCCGATCCTCGCCATTGACCCGATAGACAGTGGTTTTTCCGGGCTTCTTGTTGCGATAGAGACCACTGCCGTTGAATCGAAGGGTGTCGTCGAATCCCACCAAATCGGGTTCGCCGGGAAGTTGCCCCCACTTGCCGATGGCCGAGGTGGCATAGCCAGATGCCTTGAAAACGCGCCCCAACTGCAGTTCCTCGAGGGGCATGCGACGACACGCATCCTGATTGGAGGATCCATTTCGAAAGGCATAGCGACCGCTGAGGATCATCGCCCGCGATGGCCCACACAGTGCCGCGGTGAAGGATCGGGTGAAGCGCGTGCCTTGTGCTGCTAGGCGATCAATATTCGGAGTCTGGTAATGGTCGGATCCGTAACAACCGACATTCCCGATCCCCAAATCATCGGCGAGGATGAAGATGATATTGGGTTTAAGTGACGACTTGGGAGTGGCGCCCTCGGCTCGACTACTGGATCCAGCAAAGAAGAGTACGACGAGAAAAAGCAGAGATTTCATCCAATTTGAGTCACCCTGAAACACAACCTTACGGGATATTAATCCATCGCTGACGTCAACTCCGACCCCGTCCATTTCTGGCTCTGAACACCGGCCGGTGCACACGATGAATCGAGCACTCATGGATGCAAACCGTCTTGAGCTGAAAGGGCTTCTGGACCTGAAACCGGTCGGTCCATTTTAAAGACGCCAGTAACCGGACGGCCCCCATTGCTCGGCCTGTTCCGGACTAAAAAACCCCTTCACGTCGATCAATACCGGAGGCCGCTCTCCGCCGAGGCGACGCAACACTTCCAGCGGATAGTCCTCGATCAGACAGCGGTGCTTCACAGCTAGGATGACCGCGGCATACGGGGCACCGGCCTCGGCGGAATCGGAAAGCTCCACCCCGTATTCGTGACGCACTTCATCCGGGTCGGCATGCGGATCCACAGGCAGGCAATTCACGCCGTAGCTGCGCAGTTCGGAGACGATATCGATCACCCGGGTGTTGCGTACGTCGGGGACGTTCTCCTTGAAGGTCCAACCGAGGATTAACACCTTTGCGCCCTTCACCGCCCGCTCCGATTGGATGAGTAGCTTAACGGTCTTCTCGGCGATGAATTTGCCCATCGAGTCATTCACCCGACGCCCGGCAAGGATCACGTCCGGGTGGTAGCCCAAGCTTTCGGCCTTGAAGGCCAAGTAGTACGGATCCACCCCGATGCAGTGGCCGCCCACCAACCCGGGGCGGAAGGGCAAGAAGTTCCACTTAGTGCCCGCGGCTTCCAGCACGTCCAAGGTGTTAATGCCCTGACGGTCGAAAATGAGCGCCAGCTCATTCATCAGAGCGATGTTCAAATCACGCTGAGTGTTTTCGATCACCTTGGCGGCTTCGGCGGTCTTGAGGGTGGGTGCGACATGAATTCCCGCAGTGATGACCGAACCGTAGATCCCGGCGATCAACTGAGCTGTGGCTGGCAAGTCGCCGGCGACGACTTTCTTAATCTTCTCGATGGTGTGTTCGCGGTCGCCCGGATTGATGCGCTCCGGCGAATAGCCGGCGAAAAACTCGCGCCGCCAGGTGAGGCCGCTCTCCCTCTCGATCACCGGAATGCAGTCCTCTTCGGTGCACCCCGGATACACCGTAGACTCATAAACCACGGTGGTTCCCGCTTCGATATGGCGACCAATGAGCGTCGAGGCCTTGATCAAGGGGGTCAGGTCCGGGCGATGGTGCGCATCAATCGGAGTGGGCACCGTCACAACCACCAGGCGCGCGCGACTAATGGCCGAAGGATCGGTGGTGAACTCAATCGGGTGCCGCCGAAGCTGTTCCTCGGTCAGTTCCAGAGTTCGGTCTTGTCCGGCCTGCAGTTCCCGAACTCGGACCGGGTTGATGTCGAATCCCAGGACCCGAAATCGGGAGGCGAAGGCCACCGCCAACGGCAGGCCCACATATCCCAGCCCGATCACACAAATCGACTCACGCCGGTCGGCAAAGGCTTCCAGTGTCGGCAGGCAATGGGTCTGAGGACGCTCTAGATTCATGACAGTGATGCTCAACCGACAGCTCTCGCCGACAGCACGAGGAGACACGATGCCCCCATCGCGGTCGACATCTGAAGGGCCC